>JANXVC010000409.1 GCA_025351925.1 Rhodospirillales bacterium
AGCTTGGCGAGGCGCTGCGTAGCCCGGCCACGCTCGCCGTGGTGCTCGCGGTGCCGGCGAATAATGGCCTGGCCGATGCGCAGGGTTGGCTGGCTACTGCACAGGAACGCCCGCTTTTTCGAGTGGACCGGCGGCCCGCAACCGCGGCGAACGACGCTGTGCTCAAAGCCAATGGCCCAGCGCGCCTGACCGGCGTGCTGACCGGGCCCTTTTACAACCGCGCAATCTTCATGGCCGCCGCTGGCGCCAAGCCGGTCGTGGTCCAGGAGGGTGAGCGCGTAGCCGATTTCGTGGTGCGCTCGATCAGGCCGGGCCGGGTCATCGTGGTGGAGGCCAGCGGCGTCGAGCGCACGTTGCAGCCGACTTTTGCCGAGGATCAATCGCCGCCGCGTGAATAGGATTTTAGCGCGCCGGCAGCTCGAGCAGTGCTTGCCGTGCACAATAGCGCAGGGTTTGTTCGACATGGTGCCCAGCGACCGCGTTGAGCCGCTCCGGTGATGGGAATGGCTGATCGGCTGGTAGCTCCGGCACGTTTAGCGCGCCGCTGGTTATAGCGCCGGCGAATAATGCGCAAAGCGTAGCCTGGTCGTGCAGACCGTCCAGATACGGCAGCAGGGCACGAAGAATTGGACGTACGGGTACACCGACGTGGCGGAGGCTGGTGATCCAGGGCTGGCCCGACGCCGCCTCCATGCGGGCAAAAGCCCAGACCTTGGGCCGCTCATCGGCCGCATGGCCCAGTTGAAGCGGCAGGATCGAGACGCTCGCCTGACCCGATAGCACCAACGGAAGCAGGGCGTCGCCGATACGCGCCCGAATGCTATCGGCGTCCATCGTGTCGCCGGCTGAAGCCGCAACAAGCTTGTCCAAAGTGACGGTGGATGGGTAGGCGGCTGCCAGGCATTCAAGGGCTCGGCGCGCTACGGGATCACCGTTTTCAATAAGGTGGATGCGGCCATTCCTGAACATGGCGGTCCCGTCCGTGCTGCCGGCTGCATCAAAATGGAGTGGGCTCGACATATGCAGCGGGCGCAATCGCTCCGCACTCGGCAGGGGGTGGCGGATGGCCGCCTGTTGGCGGACCAGGACCGAACAGCGGAATGGTCGGCCGGTCAGGAGATCGATGCGTTGTTCCGTGACCGTACGGCTGCTGCCAAGCGGTGCTAGACAATCCGGCAGCACGGGGTCGAGGACTTGCGGCACCGACGCGGACAGGTCTGCCTCGCATAGGTAATCCAGGCCGTTCCGCCCGGCCCGCCCGATGAAGTCCTGCACGGTGCAGGGCGCGTTGTCGGGCGCCAGGAACTCACCCAGGATATAGGCCGCCGGCATGTGCCGCAGGCGGCTGGCCTCGGCGCGCAGCAGAACGCCGTAAGGCTGATCCCCGGGCGAAGCCTCGGCAATCTGCTCTAGCGCGGCGCGTGCCCTCGCGACCCGATGCTGCGGCGCGCCGTCCGCGCCCGCGTAGTGCAGGCAGATGTCGCGGACCACCGCGCGGAGATGCCAGCCGGGCAGGACGTTGTAGCTGATCGTCGCCAGACCGTTCGGTGTCAGGGCATCGCGGCAGATGCGGAGAATTGCGTCCTGGACGGGCCGGGGCACCCAACTGAATACGCCATGGCAGATCACGTAGTCGAACGGCTGCCCCGGCACGAAGCTGGCGAGGTCCGCCCGCTGCAGGCTGATGTTATCGAGGCCGTATGCGGCGATGCGTCTGCGGCCGTCGTCGATATGCCGGGCTGCGAGGTCGATACCGACGAACTGGGCTGATTGGAACTGCGCGGCCAGCGGGATGATGTTGCCGCCCGCCGCGCAACCGAGCTCCAGTACCCGCGCGCGGCCCACTATGGGTGCCGACATCCCGAACAGCGCAGCGAGGGCTGCAAGGTGCGCCGGCTGCGTGCGGGTGATCGGCATCGAGGGATACGGCAGCAGATCATAGTCGCCGCCTGCGGCTTTTTGCGGCGGAATGGGCAGGGAGGGCTGTTCGACCATTATGGGTTCGGCCACCCGCCTACGCCGCAGCCTTCCCGGTGTCGGGGGTGATTGCGTGCTGCGGCGCACTGCTCGGCAGGCGCACGCATCGGCAACATCTACGGAACAATTTATTAAAGCAATTGTGCAGCATATTGCGCCCCAGAAGTTACGTTATCGTTATCATAGCTGAGTTTTAACTAGCCGCCATCCGCGATCTGTCTGAGATTGCTAGATTTTGTTCCGTTAATCATATGAAAGTCTAAAGAGACGTAATCCAAATGGATTAGCTGTGACACTTGTCATCCCACAAATCATAACGTTACATGGCAATAACTTTATGAAATACGTCCAGCGGTTATTGCAGATTGAACGAGCCAGCGCTCGTTGCGGAACGCTGATGCAGCCTAAGCAAATGCTGACTTCCAGCTGGGCCAGCATTTTCACTTCAATTCAACCGATGGGAATTCGCGATGACGAGCTGGAAAGATAAAGTGGCGTTGACGGCTCAACGCAACCGGCAGGAGATCGTCAAGGCCAAGCTGAACCGGCGGGAAATGATGCGTTTGGGCCTGCTGACGGTGGGTGGTGGGCTCGTTCTCAAACACGGCCTCAGTTCACGCGCCATGGCCGCACTCACCGATCCCGAGCGGCCCAAATTCCCCCCGAGCCCTCCGGTACGGCCCTGGACGCAATCGATGCCGTTCCTCACGATCAAGCAACCGGTTGAGTATCACAGCATGTCCGGAGGCGCCCCGGACGGCACGACCCTGATCGACGGGGCGACCAAGCGGATCAAACACCAGTATTGCTCATACGATCCCGTCACCGGCGTTTATGGCGGGAAATTTCCACCACGGAAATTCTATGAACTCGTTGCGAAGGAAACGCAGCATAAGTTCCATAACGACTATGCGCCCTCAACGGTCTGGGGCTTCGACGGGCTGGTCCCGGGCCCGCTGTTTCAAGCCAAATATGGCGAGCCGATCATGGTGCGCTTCCACAACCACCTTCCCTCGGTCAGCATCCCGCAGAATTTCGGCATCGCCGAGATCACGACTCATCTGCACAACGCCCACACCCCGTCAGAAAGCGACGGCAACCCGGTCAACTATTTTAACTCCATCAACGATCCTATCGCGATCAATCCGCTGGGCTTCAAGGACCAGCATTATCCCAACGTGCTGGCCGGCTATACCGCTCGGGGTGACCTCGTCGGCGACCCGCGGGAGGCGCTGAGCTCGCTGTGGTATCATGACCACCACCTCGATTTTACGGCGCAGAACGTCTATAAAGGCATGTTCGGCTGCTACAATTTGTTCGACGACCAGGACACCGGAGACGAAACCACGGGTCTTCGCCTGCCCAGCGGCAACTATGATGTGCCGATTTTCTTTCATGATGTGATCTTTGACCGGGATTGCCAGCCGGTATTCGACCTTTTCAACCTCGATGGAATTCTTGGCGACCGCCTCTGCGCCAATGGCGCAATTCAGCCCACCCTGAAGGTTGATAAGCGCCGCTACCGGTTCCGGTTCTATAATCCGGGACCATCACGCTGGTATGAGTTCGCACTCTGGGACGGCACTAGTCTCCTGCCGTTCTGGCAGATCTCCAGCGACGGCAACCTCCTCACCCAAGCCGTGCAGGTCACCAGCGTGCGCCTTTCGGTAGCGGAACGGGTTGATATCATCGTGGATTTCAGCAAGATCCGATCATCGCGCCTCTACATCGTCAACCGGCTGGAGCAGGTGAGTGGTCGCGGGCCAACCGGGCGTGTTTTGAATCCCGGCATCCCCGTCGTGCAGGTCAATATCGGCTCGGCGGCAAAGGACGACAGCGTCGATCCCGCAGCGGCACCGCTATTGATGCGCAAGCTGCCGGACAGCGACTTTGGTGCTCTGCTGGCACGCGCCGCAAAGGCGAAAACCCGCACATGGCGCTTCGAACGCGGCAATGGCGCATGGACGGTGAACGGCAAGCTGTTTGATGAGCAGGTGGTCAGCGCCGCAGTTGATCAGGAGTCTGAGGAGGTCTGGGTGATACAGAACCCCGGCGGCGACTGGCGTCACCCGGTGCACATCCACTTTGAGGAGCACCGGACCCTGTCCCGCAACGGCGTGCTGGTCAAGCCCGACATCCAGTCCAACGCTAGCATAGATTACGCCCGCAAAGACGTGGTCCAGCTTAATACCAATGAAGAGGTCCGAATTTTCATGCGGTTCAGGGACATGAAGGGCCGCTACGTCATGCATTGCCATAACGTGGTGCATGAGGACCACGCGATGATGGTCCGCTGGGACATTGTCTAGCCGGAGCTCTCCGCCGGTTTATGGCCGGCGGAGAGCACCCTGGCGCGGCATGACTGAAACATAGGGGTTGGAATTATGAACAGGCGGGCCTTTGTTGCCGGTGCTGCGGCAGCCGCATTAGCGCCTATCAGCCTCGCCTCGGCGCAGCAAAACCGCGCGCTGCATCAGGACGGCGCGGAGTGGTTCACCAACGTCGAGGTGAATACCCATGACGGACGGACACTGCGCTTCTACGACGACCTGCTGAAGGGCAAGGTTGTCCTTATTAACTTCTTCGTAACTGCCCAGGTAGGAGGGCTTAGATAATTGTTGACCGGTCACGGGCGACCATGAGTCAAGGTGTCGGTGACACCATCCGTGGACATTCAGATAGCGGACGACGACGCGGCCGGGCTTAAAGCGCTGGTAGCCGAG
>JANXVC010000412.1 GCA_025351925.1 Rhodospirillales bacterium
CTGCTGTATGCCGCCTGCACGAAGTCCGTCGGCGTGCTGATCCATGCGCGCCGCGACACCGTCGATTGGCAGGTGACGCGGCGGCTGGCCTCCGGCAGCCTGCCGGCGGCGGCGTTCACGCTGCTGCTGCTGCACCAGCTCCACGTCCACACCGCTGCGGTGTCTCGCGTCATCACCCCCGTGCTGGCGGTGACGATCCTGCTCACGGTGCTGCTCCTACTGTTTCAAAGCCAGCTTCTGTCGGCGTTAGGCACGCGCAGCGCCGGACTGTCGCAGCGCTGGCTCAAGGGTCTGACCGTGGCGTCGGGCGCGGTGCTTGGCGTATTGGTGACGCTGACCTCGGTCGGCGCCGGGGCGCTGGGGGTGAGCGTGTTGACGCTGTTGTATCCCCGGCTGTCGCCGGCGCGGATCGTCGGCTCCGACATTGCCCATGCCATCCCGCTGACGCTGCTGGCGGGAACCGGCTACTGGTATCTGGGCGCGGTCGATTGGGGTTTGCTGGGGTCGCTGCTGTCCGGGTCCGTGCCGGGCGTCATTGTCGGCAGCCTGCTCGCGACCCGGATGCCCACCGTGGTGGTGCGCGGCATGCTGGCCGCCACGCTTACTCTGGTGGCGGGCCGGCTAT
Organism: Rhodospirillales bacterium; assembly: GCA_025351925.1. Taxonomy (GTDB): domain Bacteria; phylum Pseudomonadota; class Alphaproteobacteria; order Acetobacterales; family Acetobacteraceae; genus CAHJXG01. The sequence goes on from JANXVC010000412.1 coordinate 626, forward strand.
TGGTTTAGCACTTTGGCCCAGCATCATACCGGGCCAAGCTGCATGGCTAAGACTTCCGCATGACCAAGGTTATCGGGCTCGAGATCGTGGACGAGATCGGCTCCACCTCCGATGCGTTGAAGCTGCGGGCCGTTGCCTGTCCGGGACAAGAGGCCGCCCTGCTGGCCCGGCGGCAGATCAGCGGCCACGGCCGGCTCGGGCGCGCTTGGCACTCGATCGACGGTAACCTGCATCTATCGGTGCTGCTGCGTCCGCAGGTTTTGCTGTGGCCGGGCCATTGGTCGATCCTGGCCGCGGTCGCCCTGGCCGGCACGGTCCGGCATTATCTGTCGGAACCCGAGACGCTGCGGCTGAAATGGCCGAATGACCTGCTGCTGGGCGGAGGAAAGCTGGCCGGTATCCTGCTAGAAGCGGGGTTTGCGAGCGGGCCGTGGCTCGTGATCGGCTTCGGCGTGAACCTGACGGGTGCGCCTCTCGGTCTCGGGCGGCCAGTTGCAGACATGGCGTCACGATGCCCTGCCCCGGCGCCGGAAGTGTTTGCCGCTCAGCTGCTGGAAGCCCTGCAAAACTGGCGGATACGCTACGGCCGTGACGGCTTTGATCCGGTCCGGGCGGCGTGGCTCGCCATGGCGCACAGACCGGGCGAGCCTATCGCGGTCGGCATGGGCGAACAACGCCTGCACGGCGCGTTTCGCGGCTTGGGCGATGACGGGGCCTTGTTGCTCAACGGACCCGACGGAGAGCTTCGGGTCACGGCTGGGGAGCTGGAGTGGACGCCTCGGCGTTAGCCATCCCGCGGCAGCCTCGCCCGCCGCGGCACCAAGAAAACGATCAGCAGGGCCACCGCCGCAATCCCGGCCGCCAGCGTGAACACGCCATGCAGCGCATGGGCCAGCGCCCCGGTCAGCCGCGCCAGCTCCGCCGCCGGGAGGGCGACGCGTGATGCGGGCTCCACGAGGTCCCGCACCGCGTCATGCGCCGCCGGCCCAGCCGCGACCAATCCGGCGTTCAGCACGCCGCCAAACGCCGCCGCGCCCACGGCCTGGCCGATCATGCGCGAAAAGAAAAATAGCGAGGTCGCCCGGCCGCGGTCATGCTGCGCCACGCTGCTCTGCACCGCCACGTTGAACACCAGGCTGTGCAGCCCCAGCCCGACGCCCAATAGCGCACAGGCGGTGATGATCCACCCCGCTCCCTGTCCCGGCCGCAGCAGCAGCAGGGCAGCCGCGCCGGTGAGCAGCGCGAGGGAGCCCGTCAGCGCCACCGGACGATAGGCCAGGCGGTTCAGCACACGGCTGAGACTCATGCTGGCCGTCGTCCAGCTCACGGTCAGCACGCCCAGCACGAATCCGGCCACCAGCGCGCTTTGGCCCAGCACGCCCTGAATCCAGGACGGCAGGAACGCCGTCGCGCCGATCATCAGCGCGCCGCACGCCAGGCCCGATAGGTTGGCGGCCAGGATCAGCGGGTTGCCCCATAGATGCAGCGGCAGGATCGGCGTGGCGCTGCGCTGCTCGCGCTGGGCGAAGCCGGCCAGCGCCGCTAGGCCGAACGCTAGCAGGGCGGCCAGCACCGGGAGACTGAAGGACTCGTGCTGCACCAACACGGCCATCACCGCGCCGACCCCGAGCGCCAACAACATAGCGCCGGTCACGTCGATGGGCGCGTGCTGCCGGGTCGATACGGGCTCGTGCAGCAACCGTGCGACGAGGATGGTCGTCAGCAGGCCGATCGGCAGGTTGACCCAGAACACGAAAGGCCAGCCGAGCGTGCCGACGAAGAACGAGCCCAGCAACGGGCCGATGATCGCCGAGATGCCCCAGATGCCGCTGACATAGCCCAGCGCGCGCGGACGGTCGGCTGGGCTGGACACGTCGGCGATGATCGTGGTCGCCAGCGGGATCAATCCGCCGCCGCCGATGCCCTGGATCGCGCGGAAGGCGATCAGCGACGCCATGCTCCAGGCGAAGCCGCACAGCAGGGAACCCAGCAGGAACACCGCGACGCTGCCGATATACACGCGTTTGCGGCCGTACTGGTCGGCCAGCCGGCCATAGATCGGCGTCGTCACGGCCTGGCCGAGCAGATAGACGCCGAACGCCCAGGTGAACAGGTTGAAACCGCCGAGCTGTCCGACGATGGTCGGCATCGCGGTGCTGATGACCGTCACCTCGACCGCGGCCATGAAGGTGGAGATCAGCATGGCGCCGACGATGAGGCGCCCGCGCCGGGGAGCGACGAGGGGGTCGGGATGCATCGTGCTCATAGCGTGTTCTTGGCCCTCAACTCGCAGGTTGCAACCCATTTCGCAGCGGCGTCGTTTGTGCGGTCGTTGGCTGCTGCATCGCTCAAGTGCGAACGCCGGCGGGGTCGATGCATTTTCATTAAATCGTCAATATTTTGGCCGGCTGGCACACGTAAACCCTCGGTCCGATGGTCAGAATGGCCTTGGTGGAGAGTCCGGAATGCGCACGTTCTACTTGAGCTTGTTTGTCAGCGCGGCGATTGCAACTACGGCAACTATAGCGAGAGCCGAAGGGACGGAAGCGCCGGCTCAGCATAACGTCATTTTGTTCGTCGCCGATGGGCTGCGCCCGACCTCGGTCACGCCGAAGCTGGCGCCGACAATGATGGCGCTGATGCAGGACGGGGTGCGCTTCAACAACACGCACTCGATCTTCCCGACGTTCACGACCGCCAACGCCTCGGCCCTGGCGACCGGGCACCTGCTCGGCGATACTGGCGACTTCTCGAATACGATCTTCTCCGGCTTCCGCGTTCCGGCCTCCAACGGCAGCGTCACGCCGTTCCTGGAGAACGACGCCGTGCTCGGCCAGATGAACCAGCAGTTCGGCGGCAACTACCTCAACGAGGAGACGATCCTCGCCGCCGCGCGCGCCAAGGGCTACTCCACTGCAGCCATCGGTAAGGTCGGCCCCGTGCACATCTTCGACGTGACGGAGGCGACCGGCCAGCTCACCATCAACATCGACGACGCGACCGGGACGGCGACCGGCATTCCGCTCTCGCCCGAGGTGCAGACCGCCCTCACCATCGCCGGCCTGCCGCTGGCGACGCCCAGCCGTGGGGCAAACGGCGTGTCCGGCAACTCGACGACGCCGGGCACCAAGGTCGCCAACCTGGTCCAGCAGCAGTATTTCGCCCTGGCCGCAACAAAGGTGGTGCTGCCGCTGTTCGCCGAGCGCTCGAAGCCGTTCGCCATGGTATTCTGGTCGCGCGATCCGGATGGCACGCAGCATAACCAGGGCGACAGCCTGCTCAGCCTGAGCCCTGGCATCAACGGCCCGACCTCGCGGGCGGCGGTGCGTAATGCCGACAACGACCTGAAGCAGCTTCTCAACACCCTGCGCCGGCTCGGCCTCGATCAGACGACGGATGTGATCCTGACCTCGGACCACGGCTTCTCGACGATCTCGAAGCAGAGCAGCAGCAGCTACACGGTGCAATACAGCTATACCGGCGTGCCGGCCGGCCTGCTGCCGCGCGGCTTCGTCGGCATGGATCTCGCGATTGGGCTCAGCCAGTCGCTATACGACCCCGACACCAACTACGCCCTGGTCGATCCGACCACCGCCTTCACCGCCAACGGCAACGCGGCGATCGGCAACGACCCGAACGATCCGCTGGTTGTCGTCGCGGCCAATGGCGGGTCTGACCTGATCTACGTGCGCCAGGGCGACACCGACACGCTCGCCAAGGTCGTCGCGATCCTGGGCAAGCAGGACTACACCAGCGGCTTGTTCGTGGACGATGCGTTCGGCGTCATGCCCGGCACGCTGCCGATGAGCGCAGTGGGGCTCAAGGGTTCGGCCGTGACGCCGCAGCCCTCGATCGCCATCAGTTTCGCGACCAGTGACACCGGATGCGAGACCCCGACGGCATGCGGCATCGAGGTCGCCGATAGCGGCCTGCAGCAGGGCCAGGGCATGCACGGCACCTTCGGCCGAGCTGATACGCGTAACACGATGGGCGCGATCGGGCCGGACTTCCAATCTGGCCTCACCGACCCGGCGCCGGCCAGCAACGCCGACTTCGGCATGACGATCGCGCACCTGCTGCACCTCGACATTCCGGCCAAGGGCAAGCTTGTTGGCCGCGTGCTGTCCGAGGCGCTGACCGGCGGCTCAGTGCCGGAGTTCGACGCGCAAGCGATGGAATCGGCACCCGACGCCTTCGGCAACGTCACGCGGCTGAGCTACCAAACCCTGGGAAAGTACTACTACTTCGATGCGGCCGGCTACCCGGGCCGTACGCTTGGATTGAAGTAATGCATGGGACGCCGGGCGCTGGGCAACCGCCTAGCGTCCGGCGTCTGTCGCAGCAAGTTCAGTCCTCGTCGATGCTGCCATCGACCTCGTGCGACATCTCCAGTGTGAACCGCAGGTTATAGCTGAAAGCGGCTGCGGCACGCGGGAAGTCGGTGAAGGCAAGCCGGTCCCAGTCGATGCTCTCGTAGCGCGGCCGGTCAAAGTTGAAGGCGAACATCTCCCGCCTGGTCTGCGTCGCGTCGCCCGACGCGGGTGACAGCGCAACCTTCCAACGGGTCGCGCCGAGGTCGGGAAGCGCATCATACAGGTCGCGGACCGCGTAGGACGTGAGCAATAGGCTCAGGGCGTTGCCGTAGGAGGCCGGACGCTTTTCGATTTCGTCCGGGGTGACGCTGTTTGACAGCGCGCCATGTTCCTGCAGCGTTGGCACCTCGCGCGCCAAGGCAATGCGGTCCACCACGACGGCAACATTCCGCACACCGTCAGTGCCAGCGGCGCCGACTGCGACATTCAGCGGTTTCAGGGCCTCCGCTTTCCAACTATCCCCAGCTTTGCCGACGGCAATCTGGGTGAACGACGCCTCCGTTGGGTCGGCGCTCGCCGGAAATGAGAGTGCCGGAAAAAGGAGCGTAACGAGCAGAAGCGATCGCATTCTGGCCAACTTTCATGGACTGCCCTGCATGCAGAAATGCCAGCGCGCCGTCCATGGACAGTAATGTGACAAGGCGTTCCCGGACGCCAGCGGGCTACCGGCGAAGCGCGAGCGCCAGCCGCTCATGCTCGGCGTCAACAGCCTCGAACTTCTGCAGGAAGGCCCGGATATCCGCATCCGCGGTCCTGGCGACCTCGTCGGCCGCGTCCTGCTTGTCCTCGGCGTTGACGCGGACCGCCTCCTCGATGAAGGACCGGTCAGCGGTGCTGCCCGCCTGCGAGTTGATGCTGTTCAGGCGCACCTGGTCGTCCGCGGTCATGGTCGTGGGCAGCTCGAGGCCTTTGGCGCGAGCCAATTCCTGCAGCGCCTGATTATAGGCGGCATGGTCCGCGATGATGCGGGCAGCGTAGGCCTTCACGTCGTCACGCGACGAACGCTGCTGCGCCAACGCCGCAATGGCGATCTCATAGGCGGCGCCCTGAGCGTCCTTGACCAGGAATTGGTGATCCGTGTTCGTGATGGGCGCAACCGTCTGGGCAAGGGGCGAAGCGGCCGGCATCGCGAAAAGCAGCACGAGGGCAGCGGCGGGCAGAATGCGGGTCATAGCGGCCTCGAAGGTCAGGTAAGCCATCCGGAACGCGATCCGGCCGCACCGGTTCCGACCCGCACGCGGCCGGGTCAGATTTGCAGTCGGTAGCGCTCAACCTTGCGATACAGCGTGCTGCGCGACACGCCCAGCGACTTTGCCGCCGCCGTCAGGTTGCCGTGACACAGCCGCACCGCCGCCACGATCGCGGCACGCTCCGTCGTCTCCAGGCTGGCCGCCGTCTCCAGGCTTGCTCCCGTCTCCAACCCGGGGGAGGTGGACGTCTCCGGCGCCAGGCCGATCGGCTCAGACGACAGCCCGGCCGCCAGCTCGTCCAGCCGGACCTCCGGCGTGTCGGACATCAGCAGCAGGCTTTCGACCACGTTGCGCAGCTCCCGCACGTTGCCGGGCCAGTGATAGGCGGCGAGCAGGCGCAGCACCTCGGGGCCGAAGCGCCGCCGTGGGACCTCGTGTCGGTCTGCGAGCGCCGCGTTGAAGTGCTCGACCAGCAGCTCGACGTCGCCCTGACGCTCGCGCAGCGCCGGCGGCCGGATACGCGTCACGCTGATCCGGTGATACAGGTCGCGGCGGAACCGCCCGGCGGCGACCTCGTCCAGCAACGTGCGATTGGTGAGTGCCAACAGGCGCACCTCGACCCGCCGCGGCTGGCCGTCGCCGAGACGGTAGATCACGCCCTCCTCCAGCACGCGAAGCAGGATCGGCTGCAGGTCCAGCGGCAGCTCGCCGATCTCGTCCAGGCAGAGCGTGCCGCCATTGGCCAGCTCAAACCGCCCGGCCCGCCCCTCGCTCGTGGCACCGGTGAAGGCGCCGCGCACGTGGCCGAACAGCTCGGCGGCCAGCAGGTCCTTGGCGACGGCGCCGCAGTTCAGCACGACGAACGGCCGGCGCGGATCGTGCGCGAAGTGGATGGCGCGGGCAAACAGCTCCTTGCCGACGCCGGTCTCGCCCTCGATCAGCACCGGCACCTGCTTGCCGACCAGTTGGCGCGCCCGGCCCAGCGCCTCGGTCATCGCGGGGCTGCGGCCTAAGATCGCGTCGAATGCGCCCTGATTCGCTGCGGTTACGGAACGCGTGCGGGCCGGCACCACCAGCACGGCGCCGATAGCGCGGCCGTCCACGGTCACCGGGCTGAACCACTCGGCTCGCAGGCCCTCCGGCAGCCGGGCGGCCCAGTCCTCGACCGCCGAGCTGCCATCCAGGCCCGGCACGCGCTGGCCCAGTTCCACTAGGCTCGGCACCCGGCCGGTGCGGTGCACCAGGCGCCCAGCGCGGTCGATCGCCACCATGCCGGCCACGTCCGCCTCGCTGATGCGGTCCAGGCAGACCTCCAGCAGCCGCATCCGCTCGTTCGCCGCCCGCTCCGCCAGCACCATTTCGATCTGCCGGGCGGTCGAGACCGCGAGCGACAGGTTGTTGCGTTGGTAGGTGGAGGGCGGGCCGGAGATATCGACCACGCCCAGCATGGCGCCGGTGCCGGGCTCGAAGATCGGCGCGGCGGCGCAGGTCCAGGCCTTGATGCCTTCGCAGAAGTGTTCGGCCGCATGGACCTGGGCCGGGCGCCCGGTTGCCAGCGCGGTGCCGATGCCGTTGGTGCCGATCGCATCCTCGCTCCAGCTGCCGCCGCGGGTCAGGTGAATGTCCTCGCCCTGGTCCAGCGTATGCCGGTCGCCGACCGCATCCAGCACGACGCCGTCGTTATTGGTCAGCAGCATGATCGACCGCGAGCCGCTGAAGATGTCGGCGACCTCGGCGAACACCTTGGCCGCCGCCGAGATCAGGTCGGCGTGGTGCCGGCGCAAGCGGTCAACCGCCTCGCCGCGGGCCACGAGCGGCGCCGATCGTCCCGTGGGATTGATGCCCAATTGCTGGCTGCGCATCCACGAGGCGACGACGAAGTTGCGGGCCGGGATGGCGGCGTTGGGATCGCCGGTTAAGAACCTCTCCCAGGCCTCCATCGTATCGGCGGCGTCCGAACGGCGGGCGATGGAAATGGGGCCCGGAAGCCTGATCCCGCTGAGCCGCCGCTCGGCCATGCTTTTCTCCCGTGTTCAGGCCCGTTAAAGCAGCTCCGCCCCACCGCCCATCGCGGGACCGGCCGTGATGTCGAAATTGTCGGGCTTGGTGGCGATCAGCGTCTGCGTGGTCAGGATCAGCCCGGCGACCGAGGCCGCGTTGCGCACGGCCGTCGCGGTGACGCGCACCGGGTCGATCACGCCGGCCTCGACCAAGTCGATGAACTCGCCGGTTCGCGCGTCGAAGCCCACGCCGCGGCGCGATTGCCGGACCCGCTCGACGATCGCGGCGGCGTCCAGGCCGCAGTTCTTGGCGATGCAGGTCAGCGGCTGGGCGAGTGCCGATTGCAGCAGCCCAGCACCCTCGCGGGCACTGCCGGACAGCCCCTCGACCACCTGCTCCAGGTCGGGCACGACCTGCAGCAGCGCGGTGCCGCCGCCGGGCACGATGCCCTCCTCGACCGCGGCGCGGGTGGCGTTGATCGCGTCCTCGATCAGCTGCACCCGGCGCTTCTGCTCGACCGGAGTGGCGCCGCCGGCGAGGATGATCGCGGTGCCGCCCGACAGCTTGGCGAGGCGCATTTGGTATTTGTCGCGCTCGATGTTCTGCGGCGCCGCCTCGTATTGGCGGGCCACCTGCTCGCGCCGGGCCTTGACGGTGGCCGGATCGCCGCCGCCGGCGCGGATGATGGTCTGGTTGGCGGAAACCGTGACCTGCCGGGCCCGGCCCAGGTCGCGCATCTGCGCCTCGGCGATGCGGCCGCCGAGCTCGCGGGCGATCACCCGGCCGCCGGTGGCGATGGCGATATCCTCCAGCATGGCCTTGCGCCAGTGCCCATATTCCGGCGGGTGGATGGCGGCGATCGCCGGCTCGCCGCGGTCCCGGCGAGAAAGCAGCGCGACGACGCAGGCGGGCGCAACCTCCTCGGCGATGATCAGCAGCGGACGCTTCTGCCCGGCCACCAGCAGCTCGATGGCCGCCACGTCCTCCGTCGTCAGCAGCTTGCAGTCGGTCATCATGATCATCGGGTCGTCGAGCACGACCTGCATACGCTCGACGTCGGTAACCATGTGGTGCGACAAGTAGCCGCGATCGAACGCCATGCCGTCCACGACCTCCAGCAGCGTCTCGACCGTGCTGCCGAACTCGACGGTGACGATGCCGTCATTGCCGACGCGCTCCAGCGCCTCGGCGACCATGTTGCCGGTCAGTTCGTCATTGGCGGCGATGATCGCGACCGCGCGGGTCTCCGCAACACCGCGCACCGGACGGGCGATGCGGCCCAGCGCCTCGATCGCCGCCGTGGTGGCGACCTGCAGGCCATGCACGAGTTCAACCGGGCTGGCGCCCTGGGCGAGACATGCCAAGCCCTGCTGCACCATCGCGTCGGCGAGCACGGTCGCGGTGGTGGTGCCGTCGCCAGCGACCTCGTTGGTCTGTTTGGAGACTTCGCGCAATACCTGCGCGCCCATGTTCTCAAACGGGCATTCCAGCTCGATTTCTTGCGCGATGCTGACGCCGTCGCGGGAGATCATCGGCGTGCCGATCGGCCGGTCGATGATGGCGTTCATGCCCTTTGGCCCCAGCGTGCCGCGCACCGCCCGCGCGAGCTTGGCCACGCCGCGACCCAATGCCATCCGGGCCGCCTCGTCGTGCAGCATCATCTTGGCCATACTTTCGTCCCTCGATCGTTTTTTATCAGCACTGAAAGGCGACACGTCAGATTGCCTGGCGCCGGTCCTCTTTCACGCGGCCATGCACGAAATCCAGCAGGGTCGGTTCGCCTTCCGGCTCATCGAACCGCGCCGCCAACAGACCACGGCACAGCGCGCCGTTGAACTCGACGTTCACCGAAACCCGGCGCAGCGTCCGCCGGTGCGCTGGGAAATCGGCCGCCGCCACGATGCGCCCGTGCTCGTCCACGAAGGCCGGCGCGTCCGGTCCGTCCGGCCCCACGATGCCGCGCCGCTCAAGATACCGTTCCAGCAGGAGCGCGCCTGTATCGACGCACTGCGATTGCAGTTCCGCAATAGTGAGCGCAACCAGCGTGTCCGGCGAGCGCCCGGCAGCAAGCAGATAGTCGAGCAAAGCCATCTGCCGCCGCTGGAACGCCTTCACCAAGAAGACGCGACGCAGGCCGTCCAAATCGCCATCCGCCTCGGCGGCGAACGCTTCTTGGAAGGACTGGCCACGCGTCATGGCCGTGTTGATCGTCTCGGCATACATGTGATCGCCGAGCTCGACGCCCACGCTGGTCACCCAGGGCAGCCGCCCGACCTCGGTGCGCATGTCGTCGGCCATCAAGAAGGCGAAGTTGGCCGCGCACCAATAGGTCGGCAGGCGGTAGCCGATCTCGACCCGGCCGTCGTCGCTCACCAACACGCCGGTGACGAACCCGAGGCTCGTGACGGACTCGTCGAGTTCCGGGTCGTTCACGCGGTCCAGGCAGGCGAGCACTTCGCTCGCCCACCCGAGGTTATCGTCGCTCACTCCGCCGCCACAAGCTCGCCGGCGCGCAGCTTGGCCTTCTGTGCCTCGATGTCGATGCCGTAGATCCGCGCGGCGTTCAGCCCCAGGATCTTCTTCTTCGCCTCGAGCGTCAGGCTAACCCCGGTCTCCTTCGCCACGTCGTCCGGCAACTCGAAGTCCATGAACTTCTCCACCAGCCAGCGCGGCGTCCAGATGGCGTAGTCGCTGCCATACAGGATCTTGTCCTCGCCCACCCAGAACAGCAGTTCCGAGATGATGTGGGCGAAGTAGCCGGGCCGGGTGTGGATGAACGGCAGCGCCACGGCGAGGCCGGCGTACACGTTGGTCTCCTGCGTCGCAATCCAACAGAAATCGTCGAGGCGCGGCAGGCCGCAATGCTCGACGATGAAGTTGAGGTTCTGGAAACTGGTGGCGGCGTCGTCCACGTCCGCCACGTCGAAGGCGTCGCGGTTCAAGGGTAGGATCGTCGGTCCCTTATGCACATGGATGTTCTTGATCCCGAGCTTCTCCGCCGCCTCCAAATAGCGGTAAGTCATCTTGTCGCTGAGCTTGTAGCCCTTCGACTCGCCCCGCCACTCCGCGGTGTAGAGCTTGACCCCTTTCAGCTTGTACTTTTCCGCCTGCTCGTGCAGACCCTCCAGGCCCTTCTCGCCGTCGCGCGGATCGAAGGCGCCGTTCAGGATGAAGCGATTGGGGTGCTTCTTCGCCATGGCCGAGTTGCGCTCGGTCGTGTTGAAGCCGTTGTTGTAGAAGTCCGTCAGGAACGTCGGCTGCAGGATGGCCATGTCGTCGGGGCCGTCCACAAACAGGTCCCGGTACATCGTCTCCGCGTCGTACTTCTCGAACTTCTCCTTCTCCCAAACTTGATCCTTGGGGCTCAGGTTCTTGTGGTAGGCGTAAAAGCAGTCGATGAACTGCGTGCCGTGCACGTTCTTCTGGTTGCCCTTGCTGGCGTCCCAGAAATGCGTGTGCCCGTCGATGATGAAGATGTCTTCGCCGTCCTTGGTCCGATACATCGCGAGCGCTCCTCTATTCGATATACTGCTTCATCTCGTCCATGTTGCCGAACAGCACCACGGTGTTGTCGTCCACCATGACCATCCGGCCGTAATGGGTCGAGGTCGAAATCTCGAACAGATGCGGCGTCATCTCGCGGCCGAGGAATTCGCTGAGCTCGTCCATCTTGAACTCGATCTTGCCCTCGCCGTCGATGCGGATCATCGCCGGCATGTATGTCACGCGGATGCCGGGCTTCTCGCCCATCACCTCGGCGATCGCCCGCGCCTCGACGCTGTCGTTCATCGTCACACCGCACTGGTGCGAGATGGTCTGGTCGCGATGCATGTTCTTCATCGACTCGAAGATATTATCGGTATGCGACATCGTTACTCTCCTGGATGGGGTGCGATTTAGGCTTCTATGAGGGGACGCACGTCCAGCCCGATCTCCGACCCGATCGCGCGCAGCCGGTTGTGCGACTGCTCCAGCACATCCGGGAACTGCGTGATCTTCACCCGCGGCTGCGACCAGATTGGCTGCAGCTGGTTGGCGGCGTTCTTCGCCTCGCCGCCGTGCTTCATCAGCCAGCCATTAAACAGTTCGCGGTTCGCCGTGCCATGCGTCTCGTCCAGCACCAGCATGCGGAACAGCTCGACCGCATTGGCCAGGTTGCGCTCATAGTCGCCTTCGGCGGCGGCGACCACGGACGGGGTCATGAAGTCGTTCTGCGAGGCCGCGACCTGCATGATGAATCCGCTGCGGAACAGCTCGGCGACCATCGGCTCGAACACCACGTTCACCGCGAAGTACTGCTCCAGGTAGTCCGTCGAACCGCCGATCGTCTCCACCGCCCGGCGCACGCCCTGCCAGATCGGGTCCTCCATCCAATGCGCCTTGCCGGCGTCCTGGTCGAACCCCTCAAGGTCCATGCCGATCTCGCCGAGATACAGTGTGAGGTCCTGGGCAAACCGCAGCTTATAGGAAGAATTGGTCAGCACGGCGTTGTTGATCATCTGCGTGTAGCCGTAGCGCTGCGCCTGCATCGTCGCCATGCCAAGGCCGAACTCGGCGTGCTTGTAGGCGCCCAAATGGTCCTGCAGCACCTTGACCCAGGCCTTGTCGAAACGCTTCACTGCACCCGAGCGGCGGCCGTTATCGACGACGTTGGCGATCATGCCGACGATGGTGGACTGCCGCTGGTAGTGCGTGCGCTCCCACTCCTGATCGACCGCGCGGAACACGTGCCAGTCGGAGCACTTGGCCGCCGTCCAGCTCTCGCTATAGGTCGGCGTGCCGTCGGCGAACGAGATGATCCAGTCCTGCAGCAGATGCCGCTTCGGGTCCGGCTGCACATCGACCGTCATGTCCTCGTAGTGCGACGCCTTGCGGCCCTTCGGCGTGAAGTAGTTGTACTTCCGGCTGTTCGAACCGGCGAACGTCGCAGATCCGGCGGCTGCGGACTTCCGTGGTGCGATCGGCTCCTGGGTAACGCTCATCTGGACTTTCCCCTTGTTGTTTAGCGTGTTGTTTACTTAGCGTGTTGCCGGCGTGAACTTGTCGAAATAGATCCGCTCGGGCTCGACCCCTGCCATCTGCAGGATGGGCAGCACGGCGTCGATCATCGGCGGCGGTCCGCACGAATAAGCGTCCATATCGCCCTGCAGTCTCTCCTGCTTGAGCGTCCGGGCCACGACCTCATGGATGAAGCCGGTCTCGCCCTCCCACGCGTCCTCTGCAGTGGCGTGCGACAGGGCCGGGATGAACCGGAAATCTGGCAGCTTCGCGGCGTGACCGGCGAACTCTTCCAACAGGAACAGGTCGGCCCGGGTGCGCGCGCCGTAGAAGAAGCGGATCGGCCGCTGCTCGCCGCTGGCGACGTGGTCGCTCAGGATCGACCACAGCGGCGACATGCCGGAGCCGCCGCCAACCAGGATCAGCGGCCCGGTGCGCCCCTCACGGCGGAAACAGGTGCCGTACGGCCCCTTGGCGACGATGGCGTCGCCGGGCTTGAGGATGCCGGAAAGCAGTGCGGAGAACGCGCCGTCCGCATACTGCTTAATGATGAAGGCGAGCGTCGTACCGCCATTGGGCGGGCTCGCCATCGAGTAGGCGCGGGTGACGCCATGGCCCGGCACCTCAAGGTCCACATACTGCCCGGCCCAGAAGCGAATGGGCGCCTCCAGCTCAATGGTCAGCTTGCAGATGTCATGGGTCAGCGACTCGATCGCCGTGACCGTGCCGGGGAAAGATTTCACCGCGATGGAACGGCTCAGCAGATCCTCGTCATAGTTCAGCAGCTCGATCGTGAGATCGCTGAACGCCAGCGTGCGGCACAGCAAAATATGGTCGGTGTCGCGCTCCGACTCCATCAGGGCGAACGTCGAGTATTTCATCAACTCGATCTCGCCGTCGATCAGCAGCGATTTGCAGCTCGCGCACTGGCCCTCTTTGCAACCGTGCATGACGGAGATGCCCTGGCGAAACGCCGCGTCCAGCACCGTTTCGCCCTCGTTCACGTCCATCTCGATGCCGACGGGCTCGAAACGCACGGTATGGACGGCTACATCGGCCATTGATTTTTCTCCCATTGGCAGTCCCGAGGGCCGGCTTGCGGCCGGCCCCCGTTCGTCACGCCGTTATCAGTTGAAAGGGTTGATCTTGAACCCAGCCCGATAGTCGGCAATGTGCTTCTCGCGTTCGACGTCCGACATGGCGCGGATCGCCTGCAGCGGGCTGCCCAGCTTGTGGCCGCGCACGTCGTCTAGCTTCCACATCTTGCTGTCGTCGAAGTGCAGATGCGGCTGCGGCACCAGCGTCTTGCCGTCGCTGCGGACGAAGCCGAGGTCTTGGATGGCGTCCGCCACGTCCCAGCCGGCGTAGCAGTCCTCCCACTCGCGGCGTCCGCTGAACCGGCCCATCGCCGGAGTCGCGCGGCCCTCGTACTCGGCCGAGAACGCCACCTTGTGGGTCCAGCGGCACACCTCGGAGCAGTAGGTGTACAGCTTGCCATCGACGGTATCGACGCAGAAGTCCTCGCGGATCAGCGCCGGCACCATGCACGACCAGCAGCGGTGCGGGTAAACGTAGCCGACGTCCTGGTTGAACAGGATATTCGTCTCACCCGGCGTGCTCAGCTTCTCATACCACTTCCAGTAATCGCCGAACTCGGCATACCAGCCGGGGTACTTGTGCTCGAACCACTCGAAGTCCTTGTCGGTCTGCGCCTCTTGACGCCAGAACGCCACCGGCCAACCCACCGAGAAGAACTGTGCGGTCTTGTGCACGTAGTTCTTCTTGACCATCCGGTCCCACGCCGCATTGACGTCGTCGTGGTGGATCTTGATGCCATACTTCTCGAGCGGCAGCATGTACGTCCGGTAGTAGTCCTCGTAGATCCACCGGTGCCACAGCTCGGCGTAGGACTCCTTGTTCTTGTCGCGGTTGGTCGTGCCGTACTCGACGATGGTGCCCACCGCCGCATCGACGATCGCGTGGTTCTGCCAGAAGGCGTAGCGCAGGTCGCGCTCCAGCAGTTGATGGTTGTCGGGGTCGTTGATGATCGACATCAGCATCGAGTGGCCGTTGCCGATGTGCCGGCTCTCGTCGGACTGCACCGAGAGGAACACGGTCGGCAGGGCGTAGTCGCCGTTGCGGGCGGCCTCGGACGGCATGGCGACGAACAGCGTGTTAGTGAACGCCGTCTCCGCCACGACGGTGAGGTAAACGTTCGCCGCGGTGATGGCGTCGCCGGTGACGAAGCCCTCGGCGAACTGCCGGCCGATCGTGGTGGCGTAGCATTTGCCGAACGCGGCCTCGGTGATGTCGAACCCGGCCGGGTCAACGTAGTTTTCCATGTACCACTTCTTGAGGTTCATCTGGATGGTCGAATGGCGGAACTCGTCCACCATCTGCATCGTGAACCCGGTGCGCAGCTCCTCACCCGGCGCCAGCCGACCGACCATCGCCATCGAGCGCGAGGCCGAAATCTCCGGGAACGGGATGATCGCCAGGAACAGCTTCATCCACTCGACCCAGCGCGGCTCCACGTCACGGAACATGTCGCCGCGAAGCGCCGCGTCGAGCGCCCCATAGACCCGGTTGTCCTTCTCTTCCTGCATCGGGAAGTAGGAGCGCAGCACCTGCTTCATCGGGTCGCGCGCGGTCTTGGTGATCTTGTAGTCGGTCGGGAAGGTCATCGCTTCCTGGACGTAGCTCGGCGTCCAGCCGAGGTCGGCGACACGGCGCGCCGCCTCTCCTATGCTCATTCCCTTCTGAGCAGTAATTTTGCTGAGACTTAGGCTATCCGGCATTGTGGGTTCTCCCTTGGCTTTCGGTTCAGGCCAGTGATCTCGAAGTCGTAGTACGGGGCGTGGGACCGGCGCCTATGCTGCTCCGCATGCAAGCGTCCGCTCCTGGCGCCCCGCCCCTTGCCAAGAGCAAATCCCATACCACGTCGTATAATCAAGTATGCTTGCGTAGTTCTTGGGGTCGTGTCCATTGGCCCGCTGAATATTGCAATGCAGCATGTCCCGACTTGGGACATATTGCGTTGCAACATGTCCCAGAACGATCCGCACGTGTGGGACAGCTTGGGACATCAATGCGCCTTGTCCGCTTCAGGCAGCCGGCTCAGCTTCTTGCCCTCGGCGATGAAACGTGCCGCCAAAACCAGCGTGCCCATGGTGAAATCCTTGCCATGCGCCGCGATCATCCCGTCCACGAGTTCGCCCAGCAGCTCGAAGTAGCGGTCTTTGGAAAGGGCTTCGTCGCTCATGGCGCAGTCCGTGCGTTCGAGGAATTGTTCGAGGAATTGTTCGAGGGATTGGGAAATCGGAACATCCCGGCCGGCAACGGCATGACGCCCGCTTCGCCGCCCTCGGTGCCGACCGCCAGGCGCGCGCCGTCCGCCGACCACGCCAGGGCTGTGACCGAGGCGCCGGAGGAGCCTTTGGCGAACAGGATATCGTCGTGGCCGGGCTGGCAGAGCAGCACCGCGCCGTTGTGGTAGCCGGCGGCGATCAGCGTCTGCGACGGGTGGCACGCGACCATGCAGACCGGCATGCGGCTGCTGGGCATGCCGCACTCCGACGGCTGGCCGCCGGCGTCGGGCGGGTCGAACGGCCAGCAGATCACCCGCGGCGCACCGCTGCTGGCGAGGAACCGTCCGTCGGCCGAAAAGGCCAATGACCGCGGCTGGCCGGGGTAGCCGCCCATCTCGATGTCGCCGCCATCCGACAGCCGCCAGCCGTGCAGCGCGTTTTCCTGCAGGCCGCAGATCACATAGGCACCGTCCGGGCTCCAGGCGACCGAGCGAGGGCAGCCCTGGGTTTTCAGGACCCGCGGCTCGGTCCCAAGGCCCTGCCACAGCGTGATGCCGTGGTAGTGCGCGATGGCGAGTTGCGTGCCGGCCGGGTTGAAGGCCAGCGCGGTGACGGAACCCGGCGCCAGCAGCTCCGCCGAACCGGGACCGGACAGATAGACGTGACGGCCGACCGCCCAGGCGCGCCAACCGGCTGTCGAGACCGCGACGAGATCCACCCAGCGCCCGGGATAGCTTCCCATGCTGCGCAGCTCGCCGTCGGCGGCGGTATGCGCCAGCACGCCGTCATCGCCGCCGCTTAGGAAGCCGCCCGCGGGGTCCGCCGCTATCGACAGGCAGGCGCCGTCATGCACGCGCTGGCGTCCGACCGGCGGGCGCTGCGCGGTGCCGGGCACCAGCTCCATGCCGCCGCCCTCCCGCGGTCCGAGCCGGGGTCCGCCCTCCCACTCGGCCCGTGCCATGGCGAGCGAGCCGTCGCCAAGCGCAAAGCCCGCGACATCGCCGTCCCAGGCGACGCCGGTGACCGGAGCATCCAGCGTCCAGCACGCGCCCAGCAGATCCAGCAGCGGCGGCGTGGGGGTCGAGGGCGGTTTCATGCGTCCGCCTGGCAGTGGCGCAAACTCTGCAGCAGCTCATCGCGGTCGAGGTTGCGGCCGATGAACACCAGCCGGCTCTCGCGCGGCACATCCGCCGGCCAGGGCTGCGCCATGACGGTGTCCATCATCATGTGGACGCCCTGGAAAACGAAACGGAGGTCCGAGCCCGCGAGATCGACGATCCCCTTGGCGCGCAGCAAATCGGCCCCGCGCTCGGTCACCAGCTGCTGCAGCCAGGCGAGTAGGCGGCTGCGCTCCAGCGGCCGGTCCAGCCGCAGCGACACGCAGTCGATCGTATGGTCGTGACGCTCGTGGTGATGGGCATTTTGATGCGCGTGGTCGCCGCCCGACACATCCAGCCGGATGAGGTCGAACGCGCCGCGATTGAGCACCAAATCCAGCGGCACGTCGCAGCGCACGCTGCGCAGCAAGCGGGCCGTCGGGTTGGCGCGGTCGATCGCCGCCTCCGCACTGGCAAGCCCGGTGGCGTCCACTAGGTCGATCTTATTGAGCAGGATCGTGTCGGCGACCGCCACCTGCTCAGCCGCTTCCCGGCTGGTCACGAGGCTGGAGACGAGATGCCGCGCATCGGCCACACATACGATACTGTCCAGCTTGGTGCGCTGGCGGATCAGGTCGTCGGCGAAGAAGGTCTGCGCCACCGGCGCCGGGTCGGCGAGGCCGGAGCACTCGACGAGGATGCCGTCGAAGCGGTCCCGCCGCTTCACCAGGCCGCCGATCACCCGCAGCAGGTCGCCGCGCACCTTGCAGCAGGCGCAGCCATTGTTGAGCTCGAACAGCTCCTCGTCGGCGCCGACCACCAGGCCGCCGTCGATGCCGAGCTCGCCGAACTCGTTGACGATGACGGCGTAGCGCTTGCCGTGCTGCTCCGACAGGATGCGGTTGAGCAGCGTCGTCTTGCCGGCGCCGAGGAAGCCGGTCAGCACGGTGACTGGGATGCGGCTGTCCGTTGCGGCCGGACCTTGCGGCAGGATGTTGGCGAAGCTCACGGGATCAGCACCGCACGGCCCTTGATCTTGCCGTGGTGCAGGTCCAGCAACGCGTCGTTCGCCTGTTCCAGCCGGTATTCGCGGGTCGCGAGGTTGACCCGGCCGCGGTCGGCTAATGCCATCAGCTCGACCAGCTCCGGGTAGGTGCCAACGAGGTTGCCGACGATGGTCTTCTCGGCGGTGATCATGTCGATGGTCGGCAGCTCGATCTTCCCGCCGTAGCCGACGATATAGTAGGTGCCGCCGTTGCGCGTCATCGCCAGGCCGCGCGCCACCGCATCGCCCTCGCCGACGAAGTCGATCACCGCTTCGGCGCCGTGCCCGCCGGTCAGCGCCGCGACCGCCTCGACCTCGTTGCCGTCCGCCTTCACCTTATGATGCGCGCCGCACTCCTCGGCGAGCTGCAGCGCCATGTCGGAGCGGTCGATGACGATGATCTCGGCGGCGCACAGCGCGGCGAGCACTTGGATGCCGACATGGCCCAGCCCGCCGGCGCCGATCACCACGCAATACTGGCCCGGCAGCAGGTGCCGCGACGCCTTCTTCGCCGCGCGATACGCCGTCAGCCCAGCGTCGGTGTAGGGCGCCACGTCCTTCGGCGAGAGCGACTGCGGCAGCTTGATCAGCGCGCGCTCCCCGGTCAGCAGGTACTCCGCATAGCCGCCATCGGCGTTGATGCCGGGGAACTTGCTGTCGGTGGCGTGCATGTCGTCGCCGCGGCGGCAGGCGAGGCAGTGGCCGCTGGTGACGAGCGGGTGGCAGATCACCGCGTCGCCGATCTTGACGCCCTCGACGCCGGTGCCGATCGCCTCGACCCAGCCGGCGTTCTCGTGGCCCATGATGTAGGGCAGCGCCACGTCAACTTTGCTGCGCCAGATGCCCTCGACGATGTGCAGGTCGGTGCGGCAGACGCCGGCGCCGCCGATGCGCACGATCACGTCGGTAGGCGCGCTGATGCGAGGGTCCGACACGTCCTTGTAGTGGACGAAGCGTTCGGATGTGAGTGCCTCGTCATAGGCCTCGAGCACTGCTGCTTTCATGCGTTCGTTCCCCCGGCCTCGTGCTGCCTTGTGATGCGGCGGCTACGCAGAGGATGTCGCAAGGCATGTGCCACGGTGGGAAATCCCGGCCCGCCTCGGTTTTCCGGCCTAAACGGCGCGCGGCCCTGTTGCGTTGCGGACCATCGGCGGAACAACGGACCGTTCCATTTTAGAACAATCGCAAGTTGTGACTTGGTTAAAGCTTTGCAGGCACGCCGCTTCGCCCTACGCTGCGTGGTCCGGACGGATCACCGCCCGCACCAAAATAGGCCGTCAAACAACCGGCTCGCGGAGGACATCCATGCAGGCTTCGGCCACAGACCGATTGATGCGAGCGCGTAGCGTTATGGAATGTAATCACTTTGATGTCGGTGACCTGGTGTCGCCAGAGATTTCCGCAAGCTGGACGCGCTGCCTTGAGTTGGGCCTGGACCCGCAGCGCGCGCCGCCGCTGGAGGCGATCGACGAGGCGCAGCTGAAGGTCGCGCGCGAGCGGGTCGATCTGGTGCGGGCACTCGCTTTGGCCGAAATGCAGACGCTGTATCATCAGATCGCCGGCAGCAATTTCCTGATCGCCTTTGCAAGCCCGGACGGCGTGTTGCTGGACACCATCGCTGACCCCAGCTTCCGCAACGCTGCAAAAACCGCCAGCATCCGGCCGGGCACGCTATGGGCGGAGCAGCTGCGCGGCACCAACGCGCTCGGCACCGTGGCGCGCACCGGTCAGGCGCTGACGGTGCACGGCAGCGAGCACTTCTTCGCGCATTACGGCGCGCTGACCTGCACCGCCGCTCCGGTGATTGGGCCGGACGGGACGCTGGCCGGCGTGCTGGACGCATCCTCGCATTGCGGCTCGCGTCAGCAGCACACCCAGGCGCTGGTCGGCATGGCGGCGACGCAGATCGAGAACGGGCTGTTCCGCCAGCACCACCGCTGCAATCTGATCATGGCATTCCACAGCCGGCCCGAGTACCTGCATACGCTCAGCGCCGGGCTGCTGGCGCTCGACCCGGCCGGCACCGTGCTGGGCGTCAACCCGCAGGCGCGTTTCCTGCTGCAGGGCCTTCCCGCTTTGCCGCATCGCCATTTCGAGGATCTGTTCCGTACCCGCTTCACCGCGCTGATGGAGGGCGGGCAGGCCGGCTTCCAGCGTCTGGAGGACCGGGTCGGCAGCGTCTTCGTGGCGGACGTGGAAAACCTGCGCTCGCTGTCGGTCCGGCTGGGATCGACGCGCACTACAGCGTCAGCGGAGCCTAAGCGCGTCGAGGCTTCCCGCTTTGTGGCCGATGACCCCGCAGTGCGCACCGCCCTGCGCCAGGCCGAGGCAGGCGCGCTGCGACGCCTGCCCATCCTGGTTCGCGGCGAGACCGGCACCGGCAAGGAACAGGTCGCGCGCCACGCCCACCGCGTGAGCCGACGCCGCGGCGCGTTCGTGCCGGTGAACTGCGCGGCGCTGACCGGCAGCCTGATCGAGGCCGAGCTGTTCGGCCACGCCGACGGCGCATTCACCGGCGCCCGGCGCGGCGGCGCCCCCGGCCTGGTGTGCGAGGCCGATGGCGGCACGCTGTTCCTGGACGAGATCGGCGACATGCCGACCGGACTGCAGGCCGTGCTGCTCCGTCTGCTGGACGACTGGTCGGTGCGGCCGGTCGGCGGCGGACGGCCGCGCCAGGTTGACGTGCTGCTGGTGGCGGCGACCAATGCCGGGATCGAGGCGACGGTCGAGGCCGGACGCTTCCGCGCCGACCTGTACTACCGGCTGAACACGGTTGCGGTGACGCTGCCGCCGCTGCGTGAACGCAGCGATCTGGGGGCCATCGCGCGGCACATCCTGGCCGACGTATCGCCGGGCAGCACGATCGATCCGGACGCGCTGGACCACCTGGCAACCTGGCCGTGGCCCGGCAATATTCGCGAGCTGCGCAACGTGCTAACGCGGCTGACGATGGAACGGCCGGGGCTGCCGATCGAGCTTGCGACGGTCACCGCCGCGCTGTGTCCCAGGACGGCTGCCGCGAGTGAGAGCCAGGGCAGCCTGCGCGACAGCGTGCGAGGGCGGATTCTTGCGGCGCATCGCGACACCGGCGGCAATCTAAGCGAGACGGCCCGACGGCTCGGCGTGTCGCGCAACACCGTGTATCGCGCGATCGCCGCCCGCTGATTACCGCGCCAGCGCCCGCATCGACGCCGGCTGGCCCGGCAGCTTCAGCATGACCTCCGTCGCGGTCAGCTTGCCGCCCGCAATCCGGAATACCTGCAGGTTCTGGTCGTTGAAGTTGCTGATATAGACGTATTCGCTGTTTGGGCTGAACGCGACGCCCTCCGGCAGGCCGCCGACCGCCAAACGGTTCACCACCTGCAGTTCGCCCTGCTTCCCGACTGACAGCAGTACCGCCTCGCCGTTTTTAGTGTAGGCCCAGTCCTTGTACTTAAGGCTGGAGCCGAGCAGCAGCGGGATCACCGCCCACTTGCCGTCAGGCGAGAACGCGAAGCCCTCCGGCCCCGCCCCGGCGGTCGTCAGCGACACGATATGCGGATGCGGGCCCGCGGTGTCGATCACCGTCAGCGCATCGCCGTTGTTGCCTCCAGCGCCGGTCGCCGACGCGACGGCGTACCGGCCATCGGGCGTGATATCGATATTGTAGGGGTTGACCCCGGCCGGAATGTCGAGCGCCTTGTCGTAGGTCACCCGGTCGCCGTCGATCGTCAGCACCGCAACCTTATTGACCAGGTTCATGACGGCAAACGCCCGGTTGCCGTCCGGGGTGATCGCGACCCCAGCGACCGCATTGCCCATCGGCACCTCGGCGACGGCACGCACCGTCGTCCCTTCGATCGACACGACGGAAACGCTTTTGCCGGCGCGGTTGGCGATCAGCGCGAGGTCGCCCTTGCGCGAGATGGCGAGGCCGGACGGCTGCTTGCCGACTGTCACCGTGTCGATCAGCTTTGGCGGGGCCGCGTCGAGATCGATGACATACAGCTTGTCGTCCGGCGCTGCTTTCCAGGCCTCGCCGTCCTGCACGGAGTTGACCGAGTTGGCGACCAGGCCCAGCCGGCCGTTCGGCGTGATCTGCAGGTTGGTGGGCGGGCCAAGTAGGGAATTCACCAGCGCCAGGCTGGCCCGGATGCGCGGATGGGCTGGGTCGGAGATGTCCATGACCAGCACAGCGTCGGCGCCGGGCTGGACGAACTTCTGGCCCTCCGGACCATAAACGATCTTGGAGTCGAGCCCAATCAACACGTCTGTCGCAGCCGCCTGTGCCGTGTGCCCGAGCGCCAGGAAAGCGCCCGCGATCCCCACTGCCAGCCCGATCCGCTTGGACGTCATTATTTGCTCCCCTGGTGCCCGGCCCGTTGTCCGGGCGTGTGTCTTGTTGAAGGCTAGCAGTGCAGAGCGGATTGCAACAGACGACTGTTTGACGATCGCGGAACGATTTCGACACGGCGGCGCTGCTGTTTATGCAAACGGCTTCATGCATCCAGCGGCCATCCCAAGCAGCGAACACCACTCGGCGGGGTCGGATTTGAGCTGTGAGGGTTCAGATTGCACCGAACGAGCTAAGTTCATCGATCTCTACTCACATCCACGTGATTTAGTGGCGCTGTATTCAATTGAATGGCCGTCACATGCGTATTTTGGATGGCTGCGCTGATGAAGGCGCTTGACTTGGCAAATCGAACGCTCTCACAGTTGAGTCAGAGCGGCTGACAGTCTCGCGACCACGCACCGGGCCATCAATGGCGCTGTCCCGGCGGTCCTACCAGTCCCGAACCCGGCCCACGCCGCTCAGGCTAATTTCCCAATGAACAGCAGGCGATCCTCAAACGGACCGGCCTGTGGTGAGCCGACGCACCCAGGTGGCGCGCCGTGTAATGGATTCACGCGAGGAGGGCGGGTTTAGCTGATGAGTGAGTCGATGGACGAGAAACTGAAGCGCCGCAAGCTGGACGCGCTCAAGCGGGGCATCCATCGCGTCAGCAGCACCGGGACGCTCGCGGTTTCGACGCATGTTGTTGGCATCGGCAAGGCCGGCGCTGGGGTCATTGCCGAGATCCTGCGTGGCTTGACGCCCGATGCGCCAAAGTTCTTCGGGCTTGCGATCGATATCGGCGATCAGGACCTCGCCGAACTGCGCGCGCTCGCCGCGGATCTCCCGCCAGACCGCGCCGATGTCACCATCATTGCGTTGGAGGTGCCCGAGCGCGAGGCTTTGCTGAGCGCCCTGCAGCATTATCCGGATTTCCTGACGCTCGAATATCCGAATTTCTATTGGGCCGCAGGATATGAGCCCTGGCTGGCGCCGTCCGTCGAGTTGCCAAGGGCTGGCCAGCATTTCGGGCGTGCGGTCGCCAAAGCCATCTACGGACTGGCCTATTATGACGCGCCGCGCCGGTTGGAGCGCGTGCTGCGCGACTTTGCCGCTGGGGTCGAGGCGGCGACAGTGCAGTCAGTGGTGGCGATCGTGTTTGGCCTCGGCGGCGGGACCGGCAGCGGCATCGCGGTGGACCTCGCGCGTCATTTGTCGAACAAGCTGTTCGGCCGCCGCATCCTTGTGGCCGGCATCGGCATTGCGCCATGCACGGGCGACACGCCGGATCACGCCGGCGGGCATCTTTATCCGGTGCTGAACGAACTCGACTGCCTGAACGACGACGGCAAGAACCGCGGCGTGGTTGCGTCCTGCGGCGAGCTGTTCAGGAACCCATTCACCGCCGGGTTCATCGTGGTGCCACAGCAGCAGGTATGGGAGAGCATCCAGAATCTTGCGGAGACGCAGCAACGGGGCAATCGGGAGATCGCTACGCTACTGTCATCGCGGGGCGGGACAAATTTTCTGGAGACGCTGCGCCTGCTGAACTGGGTCGCGGCACCTTCCACGCAGCACTCTGCGGCCCGGACGCCGTATGGACCCAAGTGGGTGCATATGTTTGGGTTTGCCGACGCCGATGGGTCGGCGATTCCGGTTGGGCCGGATCTAATCCGACAGCTAGGCCTGTTGCCGAGCTATCAGCCCGAGTTCGTCGAGGCGCGCGTGGCGTCCACGCCGAATACCGACCCATGGGCGAGCCGCCTGCAGGAGGTCTTTGGGCCGGACGCTCCGCCACAAGTCGTGGATGGCGGCCGCGAGGGTTCTATCCAGTTCATCCTGCCATGCATCAGCAAGACCGACCTGACCTTGTTCTATAAAGCGCGCGAGGCCTACGACGCCGAGGGCCAGGATAAACGTCTGCTCGATCACTCGTTGCTGCTGGAACAAGGTGTATTGCTCAGCGAGCCATCGACCCGCCTTGAGGGGATGGCGGGGGCTGGGTTGCGGGGTAGCGGAAGCTGGGTAGCGATCCCGTTCGCCGACCTACGCGGCGGCGAACCGGCACCGCGGCACGCTGCGGCATTCAAGCGTGAGTTGCATGGGCTGGGTCAGACGCTCTGAAGCGTCACTCATAATGAATGAAGGAAACCTGTTATGCCGCTTGACTGGTCGAAAGTCATGGATAAGTACGGATCAGGAGCACGGGTTCCGACCATAACAGGAGGTAAGTTTCTTCAGGTCTCCCATGCGACCGAGCAGGCGATTCATATTGAGACACCAATATGGAGCGCTGCGCTGGAGCGAGACAATCTTGAGAAGGGAGTAAGGCTTATAGAAGAAGGTACTATTTCTCCAGACCCAGGTCTTTTCGTCGAAGATTATATGCTTTATGTTTCAAACCAACGTGCCACGTCAGTCGCACATATCCTACGCGACCTAGGATTTTTAGATCAGAATGGGACGTTTTCTGTTAGATGTTAATGTCAAATCTGAATTAATCTTTGCCAGGCAGCTATTCAGACAATAGAACGTCACTGAAGCGCCAAACTGCAAATAATTACGGGAACCCATAAAATGAGTGCATCGTTATATCATAGCGCAACCGGGACTCAGGCTCCGCATTGCATGCATGTCGTGGGCATCGGCCGCACTGGCGCCGCGTATGTCGAGGCGCTGCTGCGCACCGGCGAGATCGAGGACCATCTGGCAGACCCGCGGGCGACCTTCGCCTGCCTGGTGGTGGATATCGGCGATCAGGACATGGGGTTGGCGCAGGACTACGCAGCGTCCTTCGTCAAGCGCCTGGAGTCACGCGGCATTCCGTCCGATCGCTTCATGTTCCAGTCCATGGCGCTGCCAGTGCCGTCAAAAGACGATTTCTTTGAGGGAATGAACCGCACGCGTGAGTTCCTGAAGCTTGAATATCCCCGCTATTACTGGAACCCAAACTTCGAGTCCTACGTTCCGAAGAAGTTCAAGATGCCTGAGGCTGGCGAGCACTTCCCGCGCGCCGTCGCCAAGGGCATCTATGCCAACGCTTATTATGCCGGCGACCGTCCGATGGATGTCGCGCTGCGCAAGTTTGTAGCCCACGTCGAGAAGGCCGGGCTGCCGTCGATGGTGACGGTCTGCTTCAGCCTCGCCGGCGGCACCGGCAGCGGCATGGTCATGGACCTCGCGCGGCATTTGTCCAACGTGAAGTTCGGACGGCGCATTCCGGTCATCGGCGTCGGCCAGCTGCCGCATTCGGGTGACCCCGAAATCTACCGCGACAGCGCCGGCCTCTACACGACGCTGAACGACCTCGACTGCATGCTCGACGACGACAAGAACGCCGGTGTCACCGCAGTCTGGGGCGACCTGTATCGCAGCCCGTTCACCGGCGGCTTCTTCGTCGTGAACCCCGAGCACAGCTGGCAGCGCCTGACCGCCTACACCACCACGGGCGAGACCCGTATTCGTCAGCACGCCAAGGAGATGGTGACGAACCGCTTCGTCGCCGACAGCTTCATGCGGTTTGCCGTGGTCGATAACGGCCGCGACCTGTTCCGTGCCCTGCGCCCGTCAGGCCTGACCGGCGCGCCGCACGAGACCGTCAGCTCCAAGGCGCGGGCCTGGACTCTGTTCGACGTGGCGAAGCTGACCCATCCCGGCGTGCAGGTGCTGCCGGGCGAGGCGCCGTCGAAGTGGGACGACGTGATCTCGCAGTGGATCGACTTCACGCCACAGTACAGCGGCCTGAAGGACGGCTTCAAGACCGACTACGCCGAGGTCACGATCTACGGCTCCCGCAACATGGGCCACGTCAACATGTCCAAGGCGTTCGAGGACATGGTGAAGAAGAATTACCTGCTTGACGACGAGTCCAACCTGCAGATTGAGTTCCACGAGTTCTTCGACACGCTGACGGCCTATGCCAACGTCATCCTGCCCGGCCTCGCCAAGACCGACCTCCTCGCGTTCTGGGCTGCGCAGGCCAACTACGACAAGCTGACCTGGGAAGACCGGCTGATCGAGCACGCCTGGCTCATCGACCTTGGCCCGATGCTGTCCGAGCCGGCGATCCGGTTCCAGGGCATGGCCGGCGAGTGCTTCTGGGGCTGCGCCTGCTGGGTCGTCGTTTCGTATGACGAGCTGCGCGGCACCGTGCTGCCGCCGCCGAACCGCAAGGTGATCGTCGAGGAGGGGATCGCGAAGATGGCAACCACCGTCGTCGCGACGCCGGGCGGCCTGGCGCCGAAGCGGGTCCGTACTGCGATGGCAGCGCCTGAGATGGCGTCGTAAGAACTAACGGGCGGGAGTCTCGCGGCTCCCGCCCAACTATTCTGCTTTCAGAACGAGGCTTAGCAATGTCCAGCGCCGATCACCGCATCCCTGCCACCGTCGTCACTGGCTTCCTCGGCTCCGGCAAGACGACGCTGATCAACCGCATCCTCAGCGAGCGACACGGCAAAAAGCTCGCCGTCATCGTCAACGAGTTCGGCGAGATCAGCATCGACGGCCAGCTCGTCATCCATGACGACCAGGCGCAGCTTGTCGAGTTCAATAATGGCTGCCTGTGCTGCACGGTACGCGGCGACCTGATCGAAACGCTGGGCCGGCTGCAGGAACGCGCCGGCACGCTCGACGGCATCCTGATCGAAACCACGGGGCTCGCCGACCCGGCCCCCGTCGCATCGACATTTTTCGCCGCCGACGAGGTGCGCGCCAACATCCGGCTCGACGCATTCGTCACCGTCGTCGATGCGGTGAACCTCGAAATCAACCTCGCTCAGAGCAACGAGGCCGTCGAACAGGTCGCGTTCAGCGACATCATCCTCATCAACAAGACCGATCTGGTCACACCAGCGCAAATCCAAGCGATCGAGGCGCGGCTTCGCAAGCTCAACCCGCTGGCGACGCTGCACCACACGACGAACGCCGATATCGACATCGCCAAGGTCATCAACGTCGGCGCCTTCGACCTGGTGCAGAAGCTGGAGGTCGATCCCGAGTTCCTGGGCGACCACGAGCACGAGCACGACGCCGCAGTGGGATCGTTCGTGCTGCATGAGGAGCAGCCGATCGACATGAACCTATTCTCGCTCTGGATGAACGAATTGGCTCAGGCGCGCGGCGATGACCTGTATCGCACTAAAGGCATCTTCTACGCCCAGGGCTTCCGGGAGCGGGTGGTGTTCCAGAGCGTGCGCATGCTGACGACGATGCGGCCGGACCGGCTGTGGAACGACGGCGAGCAGCGCATGTCGCAGTTCGTCGTCATCGGCAAGAACCTCGACCGCGAGGAGTTTGCCGCCGGGTTCGCGCGCTGCGTCGCCCGCGTGGCACGCGTCGCCTGATCGATGGCGCGGGCCCGGGTCCAAGCCGCCGGCGATGGTCCCGAGCCGGTCTATCAGGTGCACGTGTTCTGTTGCACGAACGAGCGGCCGGAGACGCATTGGCGTGGCTCCTGCGCTCATAAGGGCAGCCGGGCGCTGTGCGACTACATGTGCCGGCTTGGCATGGTGATGGGCGCGCGCCGCATCCGCATCAACCACGCCGGCTGCATGAACGTCTGCGAGCATGGCCCTGTCATGGTGGTTTATCCCGAGGGCATTTGGTATAAGTACGAAACGCAAGCCGACGTCGCGGAGATCCTGCGCTGCCACGTCATGGACGGCGTCCCGGTGCAGCGCCTGATGGTCACGATCGACCCCGCCACGCTGCATGGCTGAACCCCGCCCAGCGGGCACCCACAACCGCCTCGGGCTCAGCGACAGCCTCTACCTCCGCCAGCACAAGGACAACCCCGTCCACTGGCAGCCCTGGGACGACGAAGCCTTCGCTGTCGCCTCCGCGCAGGATAGGCCGATCCTGCTGTCGATCGGCTATGCCGCCTGCCATTGGTGCCACGTCATGGCGCGCGAGAGCTTCGCCGACCCGGCGACCGCCGCACTGATGAACGAGCTGTTTATCTGCATCAAGGTGGACCGGGAGGAACGGCCTGATCTCGACCGCTTTTACCTAGCGGCCGTGGCACGCCTAGGCCGGCCCGCTGGTTGGCCGCTGACCGCGTTCCTCACCCCGGACGGAACGCCGTTCAGCGGCGGTGGCTACTTCCCACCAGAGCCGCGTTTCGGCCTTCCCGCCTTCCGCGAGGTGCTGCGGGAGACCGCGGCCAGCTACCGTTCGGCGCCCGGCCGGGCCGCCGAGCTTGGCCGCGTCGTCATCGACGTCATCCAGGCCCGGCGTGCGGGCGGTGATGCCGATGTCTCGCCTATCCTGCTTGACCACGTCAGCCGCGCCCTCGCCGGCGGAATCGATGCACTGTATGGCGGTTTCGGCAATGACGGCCCAAAGTTCCTGCATGCGAGCGGGCATGAACTGCTGCTGCGTGCCTGGCAGCGCACCGGTGATGCGAATTATCTCAGCACAGTCGCAGGGTCGATGACGCAGATCGCAAACGGCGCGGTGTTCGACCATGTCGGCGGCGGGTTCCACCGCTACGCCGTCGATGACCGCTGGCGCGTGCCGCATTTCGAGAAGATGCTGAACGACAACGCGCTGATGATCCGGCTGTTGACGCAGCTTTGGCAGGCGACCAAGGACCCGCTATTCGCCGCCCGCACCCGCAGCACGATCAATTGGCTGTTACGCGAGATGCGCCTGCCCGGCGGCGGCTTCGCCTCGAGCGTCGCGGCGGACAGCGCCGACGGCGAGGGCGCGTTTTATCTCTGGACCGAGACCGAGCTGCGTGACGCCCTTGGCGATCAGACCCCGGCGTTCTTCAGCGCATTCGAAGCGGTCGCAGATGAGCGCCTTGCGGGACGGCTCGCGCTGATCCGCCCGTTCAAGGCGACCGCACCGACCCGTGACGACGCATTCGCCGCTGATCTCGCGACGCTGCGCGCGGTCCGTGAACAACGCGACCGGCCATTGCGCGACGGAAAATGCCTGGCTGATTGGAACGGCCTCGTAATCGCCGCCCTGGTCGAGGCAGGCTTGACGTTTGACCGGACGGATTGGATCACCGAGGCGCAGAATGCCTTCGACGCGGTGCTGCGGCGGCTCGGAGCCGGGTCACGCCTGGCGCATAGGGTGGCGGGCAGCGCGCTAGCCTCGGGGGCGATGCTCGATGACTACGCGGCGCTGGCGCTGGCAGCGCTGGCGCTGCATGAGGCGACCGCCGATCCCGCATTCCTCGACCACGCGCTCGGCTGGGAACAGGTCTTGGACACGCAGTTCTGGGACGACGAGGAGGGCGGCTATTTCCTGACCGCCATGGACGCCGAACAGCGCATCCCGCGGCAGAAACTCATCGACGAGAACTCATCCCCCGCCGGCAATGGCCTCATGCTGGGCGTGCTGGCCCGGCTGCACGGCCTTACCGGACGAGATCGCTTTCGGCACCGCTTCGAGGGAATCCTGCGCTGCTTTGCTGATCGCATGTCGCGCGCCGGGCTGCAGGCGGCAACGGCGCTCTGCAACAGCCAGGTGCTCGGACAGCTCACACAGGTCGTGGTCGTCGGCGATGGCGGGCCAGCGGCGGCACTTCGGCACGCGGCGGCACAGCACTATTTGGCGGACCGCCTGCTGGTGAGCACAGCCAGCGGCGCGACCTTGCCTGAGGGGCATCCGGCCCACGGCAAGGCCACGCCGCAGGACAGGCCCGCCGCCTATGTCTGCTTTGGGCCGCGCTGCCTGCCTCCGGTATGGACGGCCGAGGCGCTCAGTCATCTGCTTTGCAACCTACGAGGGGGAATTTCGTGACCAGCCCGCTTACCCGCATGTTCAACGATCGCGCCGGCAGCCTGCGCGGGCCGATCACCGGCATCTACGCGCTGCTGCTGCTCGGCAACGTCGCCGCCTGGATCTGGGCCATCGTCCTGTTCCGCCATCAGCCGGTGCTGCTGGGCACGGCGCTGCTGGCCTATGGCTTCGGGCTGCGTCACGCCGTGGACGCCGACCACATCGCCGCCATCGACAACGTCACCCGCAAGCTCATGCAGGAGGGCAAGCGGCCGGTCTCGGTCGGGCTGTTCTTTGCGCTGGGCCACTCCACCGTCGTGGTGCTGGTGGCCGCGGTCATCGCTGCCTCGACGGTCGCGCTGCAGGCGACGTTCGAGGGTTTCCGCGAGGTTGGCGGCGTGATCGCCACCAGCGTGTCCACGCTGTTCCTTTTCGTCATCGCGGCGATCAATCTGATGGTGCTGCTTGGCGTCTGGCGCACCTACCGGCACGTGCGGGCCGGTGGAGTGTATCAGGAGGCGGACCTCGACATCCTGCTCAACCAGCGCGGCCTGCTGGCGCGGCTGTTCCGCCCGGTGTTCCGCCTGATCACGCGGAGCTGGCACATGCTGCCGCTCGGCTTCCTGTTCGGCCTCGGGTTCGACACCGCGACGGAGATCAGCATCCTCGGCATCTCTGCGACCGAGGCGGCGCGCGGCGTCTCGATGTGGTCGATCATGGTGTTCCCCGCGCTGTTCGCCGCCGGCATGACCCTGGTCGATACGACAGACGGCATCCTGATGCTCGGCGCCTATGACTGGGCCTACGTCAAGCCGATGCGCAAGCTGTACTATAACCTGACGATCACCTCGGTGTCGGTCGTGGTCGCGGTGGTGATCGGATCGATTGAAGGCTTGCGGCTGATCGGCAATCAGCTTGCCCTCGACGGCGGCTTTTGGACCGGCGTCGCCCTGCTCAACGAAAACTTCAACACCCTCGGCTTCATCATCGTCGGCCTGTTCATCGTAAGCTGGGCCGTCTCGGCCGTGATCTACCGGGTCAAGGGCTTGGACCACGTAGAGGTCCGCCTCTCGCCTTAGCGGACCGGGCCCGGATTGCCGCCCGGCGCCGGGCCAGTGCCTCGATGATCAGCCGTGCGTGCATCTTGGTGAGCAGCAGGTTGTCTCGCCCGTAGCGAAAATGGGAAATCCCGCCCTGCTCCGGACGTAGGTAGCGCACTGGGGCCGGCAGGTTGATTGCGGGAACGCCGGCCCAGCTCAGCCGGACAAGCGCCTCCGGATCAAAGTCAAAACGTCGCATCCGGCCCGACTGCTGCATGATGGCGAGCAGCGTGCCGATTGGATAGACCCGGAAGCCGAACAGGCTGTCGCCGATACTCGGCTCGCCAGTTTCCAGCCGGGCCAGCCAGTTGGAGATGCGACGGCCGCCGACGCGGATCGCCGGAGCGTCTGGGCCGAATTGCGGGATGCCCAGCACCATGGCGTCTGGTTGCGCCTGGCTTGCCGCCATGAATGGCCGGATGTGGGCCGCTGAATGCTGGCCGTCCGCATCCATGACCAACGCATGGGTGAAGCCCGCGGTCGCTGCCAGGCGCAGCGCGTCGAACACCGCAGCACCCTTGCCGTGGTTCTGCTCCCGGCGGATCACCCGCAGGCCGACGTCTTCTATAAGGGTCGTGTCGGAGCCATCCGTGCTGCCGTCCACCACGACCCAGACTGCAGGCCATTCGACCTGCGCGACCTGCACGGTCTCCAGCAGACGCGGCCCGCTATTATAGCTGGGGATTACCACGAGTTGGGCCGTCGCCATGCTTGCCACCCGTCAAAACGACGACGGGACACGACCATATGGCTCGTATCCCGTCCCCGGCAGACTCCGCGACTAGTGTTGCAGCTCAGCCGTTAATGCGCGTGCGCCCCCGACGCGCCCACGCCGGTTTCTGAGCGGACATACTGTTCGAGGAACGCGGCCTGTTCGCGCTTAGCCCGCTGGCTGGAGTCGATTTTCGAGAACAGCCAAATGCCGATGAAGGCGAGCGGCACAGAGAATAGCGCTGGGTTGTCGTAGGGGAACACCGCGACGGTCGCCATATGGAAGGTGTCCACCCACACCGCTTTGCTCAGCACGATCATCAGCACGGCACTGATTAGGCCAAGGAAGCCGCCGACCAGGGCGCCGAGGGTCGTAGTGCCGCCCCAGAGGATAGACATCAGCAGCACCGGGAAGTTGCAGCTTGCAGCAACCGAGAAGGCCAGGCCCACCATGAAGGCGACGTTCTGGTTCTCGAACACGTAACCCAGCAAGATCGCGACGATGCCGATGACGACTGCGGAGATCTTGGAGACGTTGATCTCCCGGCCCTCCGTCGTCCGTCCGCGAGCGATCACCGAGGCGTACAGGTCATGGCTCACCGCCGAAGCGCCGGCCAGCGTCAAGCCGGCCACCACCGCAAGGATGGTGGCGAAGGCGACGGCGGAGATGAAGCCAAAGAAGATGTCGCCGCCGACCGCGCGCGCGAGGTCGATCGCGGGCATGTTGGCGCCTCCGAGCAGATCCTTTACTTTATCGAAGCTGCCATTGCCGCCGACCTTGTAATAGCTCGCGTCGTTCATCAGAAAGCTGATGGCGCCGAAGCCGATGATGAAGGTCAGGATGTAAAAATAGCCAATCAGGCCCGTAGCATACAGCACGGACTTGCGGGCGGCTTTGGCGTCGGAGACGGTGAAGAACCGCATGAGGATGTGCGGCAGCCCGGCCGTCCCAAAGATCAGCGCAAGGCCGAGCGAAATCGTCGAGATCGGATCGGCGACGAAGGCTCCCGGCGCCATGATGGCGTCGCCCTTGGGATGAACCTGCACGGCGGCCTCAAACATCGCGTTCGGGCTGAAGCCGAAGTGGATCAGCACCATGAGCGCCATAAAGGTCGCGCCGCCGAGCAGCAGGCAGGCCTTGATGATCTGCACCCAGGTTGTCGCCTTCATGCCGCCGAACACGACATAGACGATCATCAGCACGCCGACGATCGGCACGGCGACGGCATACGGCAACCCGAACAGCAGCTGGATCAGCTTGCCGGCGCCGACCATCTGCGCGATCAGGTAGAATGAGACGACGATGAGCGTGCCGATGGCCGAGAGCACGCGAATCGACGTTTGATCGAGGCGGAAGGCGGCGACGTCGGCGAAGGTGAACTTGCCGAGGTTGCGCAGGCGTTCCGCGATGGTGAACAGCACGATCGGCCAGCCGACGAGGAAGCCGATTGAGTAAATCAGCCCGTCGAAGCCGTTGGAGAACACCAGGCCGGAGATGCCGAGGAACGACGCCGCCGACATGTAGTCGCCCGCGATGGCCAGGCCGTTCTGCCCGGCCGTGATGCCGCCGCCGGCTGCGTAGAAATCGGACGCCGACTTTGTCTGCCGCGCCGCCCGATAGGTAATCCCAAGCGTGAACAGCACGAAGATCAGGAAGATGACGACGGCCGTGATATTCAGGCCTTGTTTCTCAACCGCCCCCTCGATGGCGCCAGCGGCCCACGCGGTGCCCGGATAGGTGAAAGCCGCCAGTGCAATGATCAGGGCTGGCACGCAGGCCATCAGCCGCCTCATCGGCCCATCTCCTGCTTCAACTGCTCGGTCAGGTCGTCGAAGCGCCCATTCGCCCGGACCACATAGACGCCAGTCAGCACGAAGGCGGAGAGAATTACGCCCAGGCCGAGCACGATTCCCAGCGAGATCGAGCTGCCGCTGGCGATCTTCTGTGCGAGCAGCGGCTTATCGAACGCGACCAGCAGGATGAAGCCCAGATAGATGACGAGCATCAGCACCGAAAGAGTCCAGCCAAACTTGCCGCGACTCGAAACCAGTTCCTGGAACTTCGGATTGCGCAAGATATTCTGATAGTTGCTGGTATTCGCCCCCGCAGCCGTTCGGCCCCCGAGAGCGGCTGGAGCCGTCGCGTTCACACTCATTCTGGTCTCGCTCCCTTGAGCCTGTTTTTGTCAAACTCGGCAGGACCAGCCATGTTTTGGAATCCGTTGTCAAGGGCGTGCTGTGCCACTGGATTTCCACCGTCCAGAGCTTTTTCCGATCGAAGTGGATTGGAAAAAACCTCTAGCTATTTGTTTTATCGAGCAACATCCGACCAAAAAAGCAGATTGGTCGGATGTTGCTCTAGTTCCGAACCAGCGTACCCATCGAACGCTACACGGCGACGCTGGCCTGCTCCGGCTGATGCACGGCAACCCGTTCAGTGCGGCGCTGCCCATCGCCGAGATGCGAAAGGTGCCGCGACACGCGCTCGGCAGCAAACCGCGCACCATAGATGAACCGCATCGACGGACCGAAGGTGGCGGCTCCCATGAAGCCGGCGAAGTGGAGGCCGGGCACAGACGACTCGAAGGAGCGGTTGAGCAACGGGGCACCGTGGATTGTCTCGATATCACCCTGTATTTGCTCAAGGAATGGCAAGCGACTGATTTCGGGTCGGTAGCCCGTCGCGGCGATGACGTGATCGGCGGCGAGTTCAACTGGTCCCTCTGTGGTGTCCACCGAAAGATGCGCCGCGTCGCCCTGCATCTGGACACTGCGCAGGCTGCCGGTATGGATCGGGATCACGCCGTCAACACGGTGCTTGATCCAGCCTGACCCGGCGGGAGCAAACAGGCCGTATGCCTTGGCGTAGCGGGTGCTTTGCGGCAGGTAGCTGAACTCATACGGCCGCTCGGACCAGAACCAGGTGCGCCAGCCGGGTCCCAGGCCGAAATTGGGACGCCGCACCCGCTGCCATGCATTGCGGCGGACGTTTGGCTTGTCCTCGTTCTTCGGCTCATACCACTTGAGCGGCCTCCGGGTCAGCATGGTGACCTCGGCGCCCTGTTCGTTGAGCAGGGCGGACAGCTCGCACGCCGACTGACCGGCGCCGATAACGGTGACCCGGCGGCCGTTGAACTTCGACAGGTCGTTATGCGCCGAGCTGTGCGACACCATGCCGGACGGCAGCGACGCGAGACTCTCTGGAACATGGCGCAGGGACAACAGCCCGGTCGCGACGACGACCTTGCGGGCCGAAAGCGTCTCGCCGGAGTCGAGGGTCAGGCGAAAGCCGCCGCCGAACCGTGTGATCTCCACGATCCGGGCCTCGTCCACCTCGCCGACGTAGCGCCGCTGGAACTCTTGACCGTATTCCGCCACCACGTCGCCGCGCACCCGCAGGCCGATCGGCGAATATTCGGTCCGGCCGCTCTCTCGGTAGAAACGCTCCAGCGGAAACTCGTTATTCGGGGCGGCGATGTTGCTCGCGAACGCGTCCGACTTGAGCGTCAGCCCCTTCGGCATGTGATCCCGCCACATCCCCATCGGCTTGCCGAACACCCGGAAAGGAATACGCTGATGGCGCAGGTGGGCCGCAACCGACAGGCCGTATGGCCCCGCACCAATTACGACGACTTCAACCAACCAATTTCTCCTGCGCCATCAAGCCAGCCCGTAGAGTGTGGCGCCGATTTTGACGTGCGCTACCCACGCCGACCACTCTCATGATGAAGCGGTAGAGGTCCGGTCCGCGCCCGTCTTGGACAAAACGATCTAGGCCAAGGCTGGCGATGGCCTATGCGTGCAGTGTACCGCGCGCGAGACCGCAACAGCAATTTCTATTCCGCAACGAAAACCCAACCCAAACAAATGCTATTGCTAATTCGCACTGAACCGGGTTACAGTTTGGGTATGGCGGTGCATCCAAAGCACGGTCCGCTGAGGAGTGTGTTATGGTGCGGCTGAACCCTACACGCCTAATAGGCCTTGCGACCGCGGCCGTGCTGATGCTTGGCGCTGGGCAGGATGCCTGCGCTGGCCCGGTTACCGCGTCCTATTTGGCCGCTGGCGTTCAATCACCGAACTTTCCGACTGCATGCACAAGCGGCCAGGCCTGCTTCTACGGCACCGAGACGTTCTCGAATTGGGCGGGCGGCGCTTTCAGATCGACCTTCTCGACCGGTTTGAGCAACTTGACGGCGTCAACATACATCAAAGCCGACTATTCATCGAACGGCGACCCGAATTGGAAAAAAGTCCCGGCGGACCTGTATGGTGGTGCCGGCGGAACAGCGCCTTATCCCGTGGTGACCGGTGCCTCGGCGCCTGGTGATGCCTATGGAATCAAGCTGACGCACTCTGCCGATATCCCCGGCGTAAACTATTTCGGCCTCTGGATTTCCGCGCTGGATTAGTCCAACGACCTTCAATTCTACAGCAACGGTCAGCTAATATACTCGTTTGGAGCGCCTGACCTGCAAGCAGCGCTTGGGACGTGCAGCACGGCCGGCGGTTACTGTGGCAACCCGACTACAGCATTCAAGGGCCAGAACGCAGGTGAAAATTATGCTTACGTCAACTTCTTCGATACGGTTGGATATTTCGACCAAGTAGTTCTTTACAGCACCAGCGCGGGCTTCGAGTCCTCAAACCACTCCGTCGCCTATATCCAGAATCTTGTCGTGTCCGGAACGACATTCACCGCGCCGGACAGGCCGGCTAGCGCCGCGTTCAACGCCAAGATCGCCACCCTAATCCCCGAGCCTGCTTCGGTCATGCTGGTGTTCACCGCGCTCGTGGTGCTGCTATTCCGGTTCCAACGGCGCCGCGCCGCTCAGGCGGCCGCCACACCCAGCACTCCCGAAGTCAAGAAGCATCGCCGCCGGCGCCGCAGGAACCTCTCCAGGTCCCGGCCCGCGCAGATGGGCTGGCCTACTGAATCAGCCAGCCGCTTCAGCAGCTAAAACCCGGCTCAGGCGTTTATATAGTTGATCGGCATGCCGTATTCGAACACCGGCAGGTCCTCCATCGCCTGCCGCGCCTCGCCGCCCGGGTTGCTCACTACCGTGCTCTCCGTCTCCAGCAGCATCGTGCTGCGTGACGCGGCGTCGTAACGCGGCCAGCTCGGCAAGGCCGGGTTGTTGGGATCGCCGGTGCGCGCGAACGCCACCCAACTCGCCATGACCGTCCGCGTCAGCAGCGCGATGTCCGGCCCCGCGCCGACCAGCGGAGCAGCCGCCGCCGTCGTGCCGAACACGAACGGCACCTCCGACGTATGCGGCGACCGCAGCACCCCGCCCGACACCGGCGTTCGCCAGTTGAACACGTAGGCATAGACCGGCGCCCGCGCCGTGGCCGCCTGCAATGCCGCCTCGCGGGTCGTGTTGCGCCGATACGAGTAGTCGGTCGCGATAGCGGCAAGCAGGTCGCTCGGCGACGCGGCAGGCGCTGCCGAACGGTAGGCGTCCAGGATGCGCTCGGTCACGCCGGCGTCGATCTGCAGGAAACGTCCGACGCGGCGGCGCACCTCGGCGATGTCCAGCGAGAAGTTCTTGGGGTCGGCGGCCATATACAGCGTCGCTTCGGTCGCCGCGTTGCCGACCATGAAGGGAATGTCCGACGAGATCGACGGGGCCGCCGGGTCGAAAGGGTTCTGTCTGAAGCTGCGTCCGTCGAGCACCGGGCGGAACGGGCGGGGCATGGCCTGTAGTGCTGCGATCAGCTGATGGGCGGGCACCGCCTGCAGCGCCGCTCCCCTCGCACTGCTGATGCCCAATTGCTGGGCGAGCCCATGCGCCAGCCGCGCCGCCTCCTCCTGCCCGGTAAGCCGCAGGCTGCCGGAGCAGCTTTGCGCGATGGCCCGGTGGAACAGGCCCCGCGCCGCCGGCATCGCGAACAGCGCGCTGACCTTGGCCCCACCGCCGGACTGGCCGAAGATGGTGACGTTGCCGGGGTCGCCGCCGAAAACCGCTGCGTTGTCGCGCACCCAGCGCAGCGCTGCGACGAGGTCGAGCACGCCGGCACTGCCAGCGTCGGCAAACCGCTCGTCCCGGTCGTCGAGCTGGATGTAGCCGAACACGTTGAGCCGGTGGTTGACCGTGACCACGACGACGTCGCCGTGCCGGGCGAGGCTGCTGCCGTCGAAGCCCGGCGCTGACCCGGCGCAATTGCTCCAGGCGCCGCCGTGGATCCAGACCATGACCGGGCGCTTTGCCTCGTCGAGGCCGGAGGTGAAGACGTTGAGCGAGAGGCAGTCCTCGCTGGTCGGCTCGATGGCGCCGTACCAGGAGCTCAGCGGGTCCGGTTCGGAGGACACCTGCGGGGCGGAGTTGCCGAAGCGGACTGCATCCCGCACGCCCGCCCAAGGGGTGACGGCGGCTGGCGGCAGAAAGCGGCCCGCATCCCCGGTCGAGGCTGCATAGGGGATTGCCTTAAAGCTATGCACGCCCTCTGCGCTGGCGCCTCGCAGTTTGCCGGACGAGGTCTCCACGATGGATTCGGCGCCTCGCGCCCCGGCCGAGGCGCCGCTCAGAGTCGGAAACCCCGCCAGGACGAGAGCTGCCGGTCCGGCTGCTTGCAGCGCCACACGACGGCTGAATGGCGTAGCGACTGTACCTTGGTCTTGCTGATCCTGCATGCTGATTTGCCCCCTGCCGCCATGACCAGAGCACTCTATGAACTCCTCGATCTCTGCGCACCGTTTGAACGCAAGAAAATTTGAAGCGTGTCAGCGCAATGCCGTCAGTCCATAAAGCTCGCGATCGCGGCGACCGCTTGCTCCACATCCACCGTCCATTGATTGTTGTAGGAAGCCAGGTCGCTTTGATCGATTTCACCGACGATGACCCCATATTCGAGGTCCATGCTGGATAGGATGGTCGAATGATTGTCGAGATGGTCACGATTCGACTCAATACTGACGATCTTGGTGCCTGGTTTGCAGAAGACTGCGTTGAATAGGCCAGCTCCGCCGAGAGCTACGATTTGCCGTGCCGACCCGAACAGCGCGATCTGTCGCTCTGGAGGCAGGTATTCTGGGTCAACTTCGCTGTATCCCATCGTCATAAGCCGATCCACGAGTTCCCGTTCATTTTTCAAACCTCGGTAGCTGCCCATCTCGGCAGTCCGGCGACGGCGTCCGACGTAGATGCGATGGGGACTAGGCTCGATGCTGCTGCCCGCCGCCCGCTCGCGCAATTTAGCAAATATCGATCGAGCTTCTTGTGCGATGTAGAAATCGCGTTGCGGCTGCCGAAATACATCGATGCTATCAAAACGATAGGCCTCGCTGCAGTTATGGAGAATTATGTCTGCATTGTTTACTTCAAGCAAATCCAACATCTTCCACATATTATCGTGGTCTGCATAAACCAATAGTTTATCATATTCTTGCCGGTTTTCTCTGAAAAAGTTTATGATAGGCAGCACGTAAAGTAGCCACATGCCCCAATTATGCGGCTCGTTCGATGAGGCCAACAGTGTCCTGCCGCTGACATGCCTGGCATTTTGCAGGCGGCATCGTGAAATGACAAAATCGTCGCCATGGCGATAGACACCTGCGGTCTTCGATAAATCCGGCCAATCCACAATTCCAGCGACCGCAGTTCGCGCATCGCCGTAAATCGACATGCAGCAGTCGCCTTCGATAATGAAATTAGACCAAGTAAGATGCACGTCACGGAACCGGTCTAACTGCCAGGGTTGTGATGTCTGCCGACCCGTTTGGATGGTGATTGGTTCGAGTGTTCGAGAAGCGAGGTTTCGCAGCAATTTGGGTGGCCGTTTCTCCCAATCTATCGTGGGCCTATGTTGTATCGTCTCGGCTGAACTATTCGCAGGAAAAAGGAGACGAACCCAGTCGCTATCCATAATTGCCTCGACCACGTTGTCGTCTCATCTCAATCAAGATTGCAACGACTCAGCGACGGATCATCCAGCCTGTCAACCTGCGGCGCACCGTGCAGCGATAGCGCGTCATCACGGCGATCCCGGCTTCAACATGGGTTTCGCGGCGCTGGCGGGGCCGGGAAGCCCGCCTGCACGAGGCAAGTGCCGTTTTGGATGCGCCGCTGCAGGATGCTACGGTTAAGGTGTTGGCTCAGCAGAAGGGCCTAACCTATGCGGCGCCCCGGCCGCCAGAGATCACGCCGCCGATCACCGGCAAGCTGCCGGCCGCAGAAGAGTAGCCTAGTGGTCCGATCCTAGCGCTTGGATCCCAAGCGCTAGGTGAGTCGGTCCACCAAACAAAGGCTAGTGGTGCAAATCACACGGATGCTTCCGTCTGATTTGCACCACTGGTGTCCAGACAGGAAGGATCAGCAAAATGACCAATTCCCCCGATCTGCAGTGCTTCAGCCCTTTGATGGGCACCCCAACATGAATCCGCGCAATGTCGTGATCGCCAGCGGCGTGCGGACGGCGATCGGCACCTTCGGCGGCGCCCTGGCCGCGCATCCGCCGAGCCAGCTGGGCGCGCTGTGCGTGGCCGAGGCGCTGCGCCGGGCCGACCTGCCCGGCGAGCGCGTCCAGCACGTCGTGTTTGGCAACGTCATCGTGACCGAACCCCGAGACGCCTACCTCGCGCGGGTCGCCGGCGTCGAGGGCGGTGCCCCCAAGGAGGCGCCGGCACTGACGCTCAACCGGCTATGCGGCAGCGGCGTGCAGGCGATCATCTCGGCGGCGCAGATGATCATGCTAGGCGACATCGACGTGGCGGTGGCCGGCGGCGCCGAGAGCATGAGCCGGGCGCCGCATCTGCTGCAGGCCGGACGCTTCGGCCAAAAGATGGGCGACGTCGCGGCGGTGGACCAGCTGACTGGGGCGCTCACCGACCCGTTCGGCAACGGCATCATGGGCATCACCGCGGAGAACGTCGCGCAGCGCTGGCAGATCGGGCGCGAGGAACAGGACGCCTTCGCCCTGGAGAGCCAGCGCCGCACCGGCGCCGCGATCGAGGCGGGACGGTTCCACGAGCAGATCCTGCCGATTGAGGTGAAGCGCGGCCGGGCGATGGCCATGTTCAACACGGACGAGCATCCGAAGCCCGAGACCACGGCGGCGACGCTCGCCGGCCTGCGCCCGGCGTTCCGCAAGGACGGCTCGGTGACGGCGGGCAACTCGTCGGGCATCAACGACGGCGCGGCGGCGGTCGTGCTGATGGACGAGGAGACGGCCCAGCGCGAGGGGCGCACGACGCTGGCGCGCATCGTCGGCTATGCCCATGCCGGGGTCGAGCCGTCGGAGATGGGCATCGGCCCGGTGCCGGCGGTGCGGCGCCTGCTGGAGCGAACCGGCCTCAACATCGGCGACTTCGACGTGATCGAGAGCAACGAGGCCTTCGCCGCCCAGGCCTGCGCCGTGTCGCGCGAGCTGAAGTTCGATCCGGCCAAGGCGAACCCGAATGGCGGCGGCATCGCCATGGGCCACCCGATCGGCGCGACCGGGGCGATCTTGGTGATCAAGGCCGCGTATGAGCTGGCGCGTATTGGGGGGCGTTATGGGCTGGTGACAATGTGCATTGGCGGCGGCCAGGGGATCGCGCTGGCGATTGAGCGGCAGGGGTGACGCCTTGAGAGAGGGGGGAGGCGGACCAGCTATGGCCGCGCGTAGTTCCCTGTTGAAGTCACCGGAGATGCACAATGAGCGAACAATGGCAATATCAGCTTCGAGTTTACCTGGACGATGAGTTGGCGGAGGTCGCGCGGAGGGATCGTGACAACTCAGCGCTCAAACCGCTGACTGATGTTTTGAACAGGCACCATGCGACTTTAGATAGTCAGTTCGACGCTTTCGAGAACTACGTCGCCGAGGCCGAGAAGGACGGTCCCGAAAATTTCCCGCTCTATAAGTGGACAAAAGCGACGGTGGAAGACCCTGTCAAACGTGCGAAGCACATCAAGACTTTTGCGCTCCACGTGTCCGGCAACGAGGTTTATGCGAAGGATGCAGCGGACTCGCTCGAAGCCGACCTGCAGCCGCTCGTAGGCGGCGGGTTGGTCACGCGTATGTCCAAACATGATTCGAATCCGGCAAACAACCTGCAGGTGCCGCCCGAATATCGGTCGTAGGCTAATAGGAGAATACCCCGGCAATGGGGTGCCGATTGGGACTGCGGACCGACGGTCTCGCAGTCCCGCACCAAGCCGCTACGCCTTGCCAAAACTGCGTGACGCCGCCGTAGTCCCGGTGCGGCCGCCGTCCACCACGTAGTGCGCGGCGGTCACGCTGCTGGCCAGGTCCGAGCACAGGAACAGCACTACGTCGGCGACCTCCTCCACCGTTGCGTAGCGGCCAAGTGGGATGCTTGCCCGGTAGCGTGCGCTGGCGCCCACCTGATCGCCGGGGCTGGACTGCTCCTCGAGCGAGCGGATCATCCGCGTGTCGGTCGGGCCCGGGCACACCGCGTTCACCCGCACCCCGGCGGCACCGACCTCCCCCGCCGCGGTGCGGGTCAATCCAAGCACCCCGTGCTTCGACGCGACATAGGCCGATAAGCCCGGCGAACCCACCAGGCCGGCGGTAGAGGCCGTGTTGACAACCGCCCCCCTGCCCTGCCGCAGCATCACCGGCAGCACGTGGCGCAGCCCGAGGAACACGCCCTTCAGGTTCACCGCGATCACCGCGTCGAACACCGCCTCGTCGTACTCCGCGGTGGGCACCACCAGGCCCTCGATGCCGGCGTTGTTGAAGAAGCAGTCGATTGCCCCGTAGGCGTCGAGCGTCGCCTGCACATAGGCCTGCACATCGGCGGACCGGGTCACGTCGGCGGCGACGAACTGCGCCTCGCCGCCGTGTTGCTGGATCGTATCGACCGTCGCCGCGCCCTCGACAGCGTCGTGGTCCGCGACGACGACGCGCGCCCCCCGCCGCGCAAATCCGAGCGCCGCCGCGCGCCCGATGCCGTTGGAACCGCCGGTGATCAGCGCCACCTTGCCCGTGAAGTCCATGCCTCGCTCCCTTGTCTCTGCCAAGTGTTAGCCGGCCGCCGGCACAAGCCCCTCCAGCTCCGGCAGCATGACGACGCTCTCCTGCTCGTTCGGATCGGTCCGCGCGATCAGGGCGACACAGGTTTCCGTCTTGCTCGGGTTATACGGAAGATGCGGGACGTTTGCCGGGATATACAGGAACTCGCCGGGCTGCAGGACGGTATGCTGCTCCAGGTGTTCGCCGAACCACATGCAAGACTCGCCGCTCAGCGCATAGAGCGCGGTCTCGTGGTCCGCGTGCAGATGCGCTTTGGCCCGGCCGCCCGGCGGAATGCGCACGACCTGCATGTGGATGCCGCGCGCGCCAACGCTTTCCGCTGACACGGCGGCTTGGTAAACCAGCCCCTGCTTCCCGACAAAGCCCTCCCCGGCCCGCACAACCCTGCATGTCGGAAGCCCTTCGACCTCGTTGCCCATAGTAAGCATTTCCCATTCTGTCCGACCGACAACTATACTCCTGAGCCCGCGGCAGATAGGACGGGTGCGGCGTTCTGTTCCCGGCTACTGCAGAGGATAGCCCCCATTCCATATGCGGCATCGGCTGTTCCGTAAACCATGCACGACGTCGCCATCATCGGCGCCGGGATCATCGGCCTGGCGGTCGCCGCCGCGCTGCAGGATGACGGGCGGCAGGTCCTGCTGCTCGACCGCCGCGGCGTCGCACAGGAAACTAGCCGCGGCAATGCCGGGGCGCTGGCGTTCTCCGACATCCTGCCGCTCGCCTCGCCCGGCATCATGCGCCAGGCGCCGCGCTGGCTGCTCGACCCGCTGGGGCCGCTCGCCATCCCGCCGGCCTACTTTCCCACCATCCTCCCCTGGCTGATGCGGTTCTGGCGCGCAAGCCGGCCGAACCGTGCTGATGCCAGCCTCGCCGCGCAGGCCGGCCTGATGGCGCTCGCCGTCGCGGAGACGCCAGGAATGCTCGATCGCGCTGGCGCCGGGCACATGGTCCGGCGCGACGGCTCGTTGCAGCTCTATGAGAGCGAAGCGGAGCTGGCCGCCGTCATGCCGGGCTGGCAGGCCCGCGCGCGGCACGGCATCGCGTTCGAGCACGTGCGCGGACCGCGTCTCGCCGAGCTGCAGCCCGGCCTGCACCCTCGCCTCGTCGCCGGGACGTTCGTGCCGGGCTGGCATACTGTCTCCGACCCGTATGACGTAGCCTGCCGCCTGGCGGACCGCGTGACCGCGCGCGGCGGGCAGATCGAGACGCGCGCGGTGCTTAGGGTTGCAGCGGCGGAAGGTGGCGTGCAGGTGAAGTTCGCCGATGGCACTACGCTGCTGGCGCACCGTGCCGTCATCGCCGCCGGCGCCTGGTCGAAGCCGCTGGCGCAAGGGCTCGGCGACCGCATCCCGCTCGAGACCGAGCGCGGCTACAACACCACACTGCCGCCCGGCGCCTTCGACCTGCGGCGTCAGCTCATCTTCGGCGGGCACGGCTTCGTCGCAACGCCGCTCAGCACCGGGCTGCGCATCGGCGGCGCGGTCGAGCTGGGCGGCCTGAAACTCCCGCCCAACATGGCGCGCGCCGACGCCATGCTGCGGCGCGCCGCTGCCTTCCTTCCGGGCCTGCGCACCGAGGGCGGCCAGCAGTGGATGGGGTTCCGCCCCTCATTGCCCGACAGCCTCCCGGTGATCGGCCCGGCCTCCGCCACGCCGCACGTGGTGTATGCCTTCGGTCACGGCCACCTCGGGCTGACCCAGGCGGCGGCGACCGGGCGCATCGTCGCGGACCTGATCGCCGGGCGTTCGCCGCCCATCCCGCTCGGCCCGTTTCGCCCCACCCGCTTCTGATCAAGGA
The DNA here is from genome assembly GCA_025351925.1 of Rhodospirillales bacterium. GTDB lineage: Bacteria > Pseudomonadota > Alphaproteobacteria > Acetobacterales > Acetobacteraceae > CAHJXG01. Next base: position 45,275 of record JANXVC010000412.1, read on the forward strand.
CCCGCCCGATGTCCCGCCACACCTTCTTCTGCCTGGACGGCCACACCTGCGGCAACCCGGTGCGCCTCGTTGTGGGCGGCGCGCCGCAGCTCCAGGGCGCGACCATGCTGGAGCGGCGGGCGCATTTCATCGCCGAGTACGACTGGGTGCGCACTGGGCTGATGTTCGAGCCACGCGGCCACGACATCATGTCCGGCGCGATCCTGTATCCCTCCACCCGCGACGACTGCGACATCGGCGTGCTGTATATCGAGACGACGGGCTGCCTGCCGATGTGCGGACACGGCACCATCGGCGCCGTCACCATGGCGATCGAGCACGGGCTGGTGCGGCCGCGCACGCCGGGCGAGCTCTGGCTCGACACGCCGGCCGGCCCGGTGCTGGCCGCATACCGGCAGGAGGGCGAGTACGTCGAGGAGGTGCGCATCACCAATGTGCCGTCGTTCCTGCACGCGCGCGGCCTGATGGTGGACTGCCCGGGGCTCGGCGCCGTCACCGTCGATATCGCGTATGGCGGCAACTTCTACGCCATCGTCGATCCGCAGGACGCCTTCCGGGACATCGCCGACGTGACGCCGTCCGACCTGATCCGCTGGAGCATCCCGCTGCGCCGGGCGCTGAACGACGCATACGAGTTCGTGCACCCCGAGCGGCCCGACATCAGCGGCCTGCGCCACGTGCTGTGGACCGGCGCGCCGCGGCACCCGGAGGCCAACGCGCGCAACGCCGTGTTCTACGGCGACAAGGCGATCGACCGCTCGCCCTGCGGCACCGGTACTTCGGCACGGATGGCGCAATGGGCGGCGCTGGGCCGGCTTCAACCCGGCGATGCGTTCGTGCATGAGAGCATCATCGGCTCGCTGTTCCATGGCCGGGTCGAAGCGCGGGCCAGCGTCGGCGGCATCGACGCCATCGTGCCGTCGATCGCCGGCTGGGCCCGGCTGACCGGCCACAACACGATCTTCATCGACAGCCGCGACCCCTTCGCGCACGGCTTTCAGGTTGCCTGACCCAGCCGCCGGCTATGTCGAGTCCTGATCTCGACCGGACCGGGCGCGCGACGGTTCGTGCGCGTTGACGATCGCCGCCGCCATCTCCTCCATGGCGATCCGCTTCGACATCGCCTGACGCCGCAGCGTCTGGTAGGCCGCCTCCTCGGTCATTCCTTCGCTCGCGATCAGGATCGAGCGGGCCCGCTGGATCGTCTGGACGCCCGCGAGCTTCCGCTCCAGCCGCTGCACCCGGCGGCCGGACGCCTGCTGCTGCAGCCACAGGCTGCGCCCGACCGCGAGCTGGGTCAGCAGTCCGAACGGCCGGATCGGCCGCTCGATCACCGCCTGGGCGCCGATCTCGAGCACGAGCTGTAGAACGGACGGGTTCTCGTAGCCGACGATGCCGATCACCGTCGGCAGCACGCGGTCATGGCCCTGAAACAGCCGGCGCAGCCGCTCGCGGTGGTCATGCTCGACGGCGAGGACAACAAGGTCCGACGCCGCCAGCGCCTCCGGCAGCGGCCAGACCGTGGTGGTGATGCAGCCGATGCGGCGCAAATGCTCGACCAGGCTGGTCCCGTCGGCGTCCGGCGGGTGCATGACCTCGATGCGGAGGCCGCGCAGGTCACGGAGGATTTCGATTGCCATCCGTGCCTTGCTCCTCGGCTAGCCCTGCGACGCCAGCGGCAGGACGGCCGGCCCGGGCCGATCGGGCCAGCTCCAGCTATCCAGCCGTTGATCCACGCAGTACGGGTCCGGCCGCGTCCGCACGCCGGGGTCCCAGGCGATGCGGAACCGGCCCTGGGCGTCCAGCTTCGCGACGCGCGGCCAGAGAAAGGTGTGATTGTTGCTGGGATCGATCCGCACCTGGCCCTGCGGCGCCGCGTATTCCAGGTCGGCCAGCGCCGCGCGGACCGGCTCCGGCTCGTCCGTGCCGGCCTGCTCGATCGCGCTGGCGATCAGCATGACCTGGAAATACGCGGCCTCGGCCCCGGCGGTCACCGCGGCGCCATCGCCGAAGCGCACGCGGAAATCGGCGACAAAGCGCACGGCGGCCGGAGTATTCAAAACATCGAAGAACGGCGCCGCGGTGATGTGGCCCGCTGCCGCCTGTGGAGGCATCTCCGCCACTTCGGCCTCGCTTGTCGTGAGGCTCGCGATCGGCATCCGGCCCGCATCGAAGCCGGCCCGGTAGAAGGCCTCGTAGAACACCGAGGTCGAGCGCCCGACGACGGTGGAGAAGATGACGTCGGGCTGGGTGCGGCCGATCTCGCGAACTGCCTTGGCAAAGTCCTGCAATCCAGCGTCCAGCGGCACGTAGATCTCGTCGAGCACCTCGCCGCCAGCCTGCTGCGCCAAATCCGCCATGATGCGGTTCGACTCGTAGGGATAGACGTAGTTCGATCCGACGAAAAACATCCGCTTGCCGTAGTGCTGGAACAAGTAACGGGCGAGCGGCACGGAGTTCTGGTTGGGCGCCGATCCCGTGTAGATGCAGTTCGGCGAATACTCGAAGCCCTCATACAGCGTCGGATACAGCAGCAGGCTGCGGTAGGCCTCGACCACCGGCAGCACGGCCTTGCGGGTGCTCGACATATAGCAGCCAAAAATCAGCCGTACGCGGTCGCGGCCGAGCAGCCGTTCCGCGAGCGCGTGGAACTGCTTCGGATCGGAGGCCGGGTCATAGCTGACCGGCTCGACCGGGCGGCCCAGGATGCCGCCACGCGCGTTGATCGCCTCAATCGCCAGGATCGTCGCGTTGTGCTGGGTGGTCTCGACCCCCGCGGTCACGCCGGACCGCGAGAACAGGACGCCGAACCTCCAGGGCTCGAGCCCATTTTTGGTTGCGATCATGTCGCGAGAACCACGTGGCACTGCTCCAACGCTGCCCATAAGTCGCGAAGCTTACATAACATTCGCGCTCCGCACAGGCATAGGCCGATCAATACGCGTTAATCCAGGAGCCTCGACCCCCTGGGATCGGACGCTAACCGGATCGGTTGCCAATCTGCGTTGACAAGGCCGCTGCCCCGGCGCCAACTTATCTTTGGTGTGTAATTTGCATGGCAGACATGCTTGGACGGCATTTTATGACCACTTCGAGCCGGCACCAGGCATGAGGGACAGCGATGGCACGCTTGCAGCATAGGGGAATGACATCGGAACCCTGGCGAGTGGGCGTGCTGTTCTCGACGACCGGCTTCATGGCAGTCATTGAGGAAACGCAGCTCCGCGGCACGCTGCTCGCCATCGATGAAATCAACGCAGCCGGCGGCATCGACGAGCGCGAGATCATGCCCGTGCTGTATAACCCGGCCTCGGAGACCTCGGCATTCGGCCACTACGCCAAACGGCTCATGGTCACCGACGACATCACCACAATCTTCGGCTGCTACACTTCCAGCAGCCGCAAGGCCGTGCTGCCGGTCGTGGAGCGGCTCAACGGCCTGCTCTGGTATCCGACACTGTACGAAGGCTTCGAGTTCTCGCCGAACGTCATCTACACCGGCGCCGCGCCCAACCAAAACAGCGTGGCGCTCTGCCGCTTCCTGATCGCCAATTACGGGCTGCGCTTCTACTTCATCGGTTCCGACTACATCTATCCGCGCGAGTCCAACCGCATCATGCGGGGCATTATCCGCAGCAACGGCGGCGAGGTCGCCGGCGAGCGCTACGTCGGCCTGCGCGCCAAGCCGGCGGACTTCCTGCCGGTCATGCGCGACATCCAGGAGCTACGGCCCGACGTCATCTTCTCGACCGTGGTCGGCGACGCCACCGTGGCACTTTATCAGGCCTGCGCCGACGCCGGCCTCGATCCCAAGGTCACGCCGATCGCCAGCCTGACGACTACCGAGGCGGAGATACGCGCCATGGGCTTCGATGTCGGTGAGGGGCACATCACCGCGGCGCCGTACTTCCAGGGCAGCGGCGGCGAGCGCGACGCGTCGTTCGTCAGCCGCTATAAAAAACGCTACGGCGAGGACGAGCCGACCAACATGTGCGTCGAGGCCGCCTACTTCCAGGTGCATATCTTCGCCAAGGCACTCGAGGCCACGAACTCGATGGATACCGACATTCTGCGGCCGATGGTGCTGGGCTCCTCGCTCGACGCGCCGCAGGGCCGGGTCTCGATCGACGCCAGCCACCATACCAGCCTGTGGACGCGGATCGGCCGGGCGAATCGGCGCGGCCAGTTCGAGGTGCTGCAGCAGTCCCGCTCGGCGGTGCTCGCCGACCCGTTCATGATCGGCTGCGGATGACACGGCTGCCCACCGAGGTGTCTGGCCTGGATGTCGTGGTCGCGGCGGCACGCGACGCGTCCGGAGAGACGCTGATCCGCGAGCTGCAGCGCACGCGCGCCCGGGTGCGGCATTTCTGGCCGCCGCCCGACCCGTTGCCCTCGGACACCGACGCGCTGTTCTGCGACCTCGTGCCCAGCCTGCCGGCGCGGCTGCCCTGGCTGCCCGGCGAGCCCAAAGCGGCGCTCGTGGTGCTGATGCCACCGACCGAGACAGCGCTGGACCTCGACTTGCTGCGCAAGGCGGCGCCCGAGGCGGTGCTGCACCGTCCGTTCACCGCACCGGCCATCCTCGCAGCCCTTGTGCTCGCGCGCTCCCGTTTTGCCTATGAGCGCCGGCTGCGCGGACGGATCGAGCGGCTGGATATGACGCTGCGCTCGATGCATAGCGTGGAGCGGGCGAAGGCGATCCTGATGGGCGCGCGCAAGATGCAGGAGGAGGACGCCTATCGTTTCATCCGCAGCCAGGCGATGGAGCGGCGCGTCTCCGTCGGCGCGGTCGCAACGGCGATCGTTGACGCGCACGAGCTGATCGGCTTACGCTAAACGAAGACGGCGCCGCGCGGCGCCCGCTGAACACAGATGGCGCCTTGCGGCGCCGGGCGGCAACGATGCCGTCATACAATTGAAATCAGGGCAGTGCAGCCCCCGTAACGACCATCACTGATGGCCGGTGCGGGGGCATTTTGTGTTTTGGTCATGGCAAGGGGAAGACAGATGGGCTTTAGTCGGAGAGGTTTGCTCAAGGGCGTGCTGGCGGCGGGTTCGGCTGGCGCCGCCGGGTTTCCGCAGATTTGGATCAAGGACGCCTCGGTCGCCTACGCGGCCACTGGCGACATCAAGGTGGGAGTGCTGTTCTCGCTGACCGGCACGACGGCGATCATCGAGGAGTCGCTGAACAAGGCGACCATCATGGCGATCGAGGAGATCAACGCGGCCGGCGGCGTCAACGGCCGCAAGATCACCCCGATCATCGAGGATCCGGCCTCCGACCCCGCCACCTTCGCCGAGAAGGCGCGCAAATTGGTGGTCGGCGACAAATGCGTCAGCGTGTTCGGCTCCTACACCTCGGCGAGCCGCAAGGCGGTGCTGCCGGTGTTCGAGCGGCAGAACAACCTGTACTGGTACCCAACGCTATACGAGGGCCGCGAATGCTCGAAGAACGTGATCTACACGGGCGCCGTGCCGAACCAGCAGCAGGATGAGTTCATCCCGTATCTGATCAAGAACTTCGGCAAGAAGTTCTTCCTGATCGGATCGAACTACATCTATCCGAAGGAGGAGAACAACTACTGCAAGAAGCTGCTGGAGAAGTACGGCGGCGAGGTGGTCAACGAGGAATACGTGCCGCTCGGGCACTCCGAGTTCAGCTCGGTCATCAACAAGATCCGCAACTCGCAGCCGAACGTCATCTTCTCGACCGTGGTCGGCGACTCCGTCGTGGCGCTGCACCGGCAGTATCGCGCGGCGGGGTTCGATCCTGAAAAGATGCCGATGGCCAGCCTGACAACGTCGGAAAACGAGATCGCGGCGATGGGCGGCGACGCGGCGGCGGGGCACTTCACCTCGGCACCGTATTTCATGGTGCATAAATCGCCGGAGAACGAGCGGTTCGTCGCGGCCTACAAGAAGCGCTGGGGCCAGGACAAGGTGACGCACTTCGTCTCCGAGGCGTGCTATTTCCAGGCGTATTTGTTTAAACAAGCGGTCGAGAAGCTCGGCGATAAGGACCTCACGCCCAATGCCATACGCGACGCCACCATGGGCCAGGAGATGATGGCGCCGCAGGGCCGCGTGCGCATCGAGCCGGAGAACCTGCACACCTGGCTGTGGCCGAAGATCGCCCGCGCCAAGTCGGACGGGCAGTTCGAAATCCTGGTCGAGGCCAAGGAGTGGCTGAAACCGGTGCCCTACGCCGCCTATCCCGGCCAGGTCTGCACCGCGAAGGGCCTGCAGAGCTAAGGACCAGCGCCGCCGCGACCGAGACTTGGCGCGGCGGCAGCCAAAGGGCGCCACATGGATTTCGTCGCACAGCAACTCCTGACCGGCCTCAGCATCGGCTCCATCCTGCTGCTGATCGCGCTGGGGCTCGCCATCATCTACGGCACAATGGGCGTCATCAACCTGGCGCACGGCGAGTTCGTCATGCTGGGCGCCTACGCCGCCTGGGCGTTGCAGAGCTTCGCCGGCATCGGGCTGCTGCCCAGCCTGCCGCTCATCTTTATCATTGTCGCCGCATTCGGCTGGGGGATCGAGCGGCTGGTGATCCGGCATCTGTATCGCCGCCCGCTCGACACCATCCTCGCCACCTGGGGGATCGGCGTCATGCTGCAGCAGATCGTGCGCCTGCTGGCCGGCGGGGAATTACGCTATGTGCAGCTCCCGCCCTCACTGTCGCGCCCCGTCACCATCTTCGGCCAGGAGATCGCGAGCTTCCGCGTGTTCATCTTTTTTGGCGTGGCAGCATTGTTCGCGCTCACCTGGCTGCTGATCAACCGCACCTCGCAGGGCATGCGGCTGCGCGCCGTCGTGCAGGACCCGGCCATCGCCTCCTGCTTCGGCATCAACGCTGACCGGGTCTATGCCGTGACCTTCGCCTATGGCGCCGGGCTGGCCGGGCTGGCGGGCGCGCTGGTGGCGCCGCTCAAGAGCGTTTCGCCCGAGATGGGCACCACCTACGTCGTGGACGCCTTCATGGTCGTCGTCGTCGGCGGCGTGCAGAGCCTGTTCGGCGCGGTGGTCAGCGCGGCACTGCTCGGCGAGGCGTCCGGCGTGCTCGGCTTCCTGTCCAACGACACGGTAGCGAAGGCGGCGGTGCTGCTGGCCGTCGTCGTGCTGATCCGCTTCCGACCGCAGGGGCTGTTCGCCGCACGGGGCCGTGCCTGATGACAAAACGCGGCAACATTCAGATCGCCGTCTATGCGTTCGTCTGTCTGGTGATCCTGCTGCTGCCGTTCGTGCTCGGCAACGACTACCTGCTGAACCGCATCGCCCGCTATCTCGTGCTCGGCCTGCTCGCGATGTCGCTCAGCCTGTGCTGGGGCTATGCCGGCATCCTCAACCTCGGCCAGGCGCTGAGCTTCGGCATCGGCTCGTACTGCATGGCAATGACGCTGAAGCTGCGCACCGTCCCGGTGCAGACCGGCGCCGGCGGGCTGCCCGACTTCATGGTCTGGAACAACGTCGAGACGCTGCCCTGGCTCTGGGTGCCGTTCCACTCCACCACGTTTGCCCTACTGGCCGGCATCGGCGTCCCAGTGCTGCTGGCGGCGCTGCTGGGCTGGTTCATGTTCAAGGGCCGGGTAACCGGCGTCTATGTCGCCATCATCACGCTGGCGGCGCTCGTGGTCGGCAACCTGCTGGTCATCGACGCGCAGGCCTACACCGGCGGCTTCAACGGCCTTACTGACCTCGCTCAACTAGAGCTGTTCGGCATCACCTTCGACGCCTATGGCCGCAGCACCTACTATCTCTGCGCCATCTGCCTGACCTTCAGCCTGTTCGCTGCCCTGGCGCTCACCCGCAGCAAGACCGGGCTCATCCTCCAGGCCGTTCGCGACCAGGAAAATCGGGTGCGCTACTTCGGCTACGACGTCGCGCACTACAAAAGCTTTGCGCTGTGTGTTTCCGCTGGGTTCGCCGGCCTTGCGGGCATGCTCTACACCGTAGTGATGGAGTTCGCCTCGCCCACGTTCATGGGCGTGCCGCTCAGCCTGTCCGTCGTAGTGTGGTGCGCGGTGGGCGGCCGGTCCAGCCTGCTCGGCGCCACGCTGGGCGCCATCATCGTCGCCGGCATGCAGAACGTGCTGTCGGAGCAGCGCGCGTTCCTCGAGACCTGGACGCTCATCATGGGCGCCATTTTTGTTCTTGTAGTGCTGTTCCTGCCGAAGGGCCTGGCGGGTCTCTCCGAAGCCATCGCGGGGCGGCTTGATCGCAGCCGGCCCAGCGCCTTGGTTTCCGACGCCGTCACAGTCGAGAAAAACATTGCGTTGCCCGAGGTGCGCCGGTGAGAGCCGCCTCCAACCACCTGCAACTGAGCGATATCTCGGTCAGCTTCAGCGGTTTCCGCGCGGTGGACGGCCTCAATCTCGGCGTGGCCCGCGGTGAGCTGCGCTGCCTGATCGGGCCGAACGGCGCGGGCAAGACCACCTGCCTCGACCTGATCTGCGGCAAAACTAAGCCCAGCGCCGGGTCGATCCGGCTCGACACTCGCGAGCTGACGACGCTGGAAGAGCACCAGATCGCCCGTGCCGGGGTGGGGCGCAAGTTCCAGGTGCCGAGCGTGTTCCGCGAGCTGACGGTGCGGGAGAACCTGGAGGTGGCGCACTGCAAGTCCGTCGGCGTGTTCGCCAACGCGCTGCGTTTTGGGCGCAGCACCGAGACCGATGGCCTGGAGAAGCTGGCTGAGCTGGTCGGCATCGAGGACCGCCTCGGCCAACCCGCCGCCTACCTCTCGCACGGCGAGACGCAGTGGCTGGAGATCGCCCTGCTGATCGCGCAGAACAGCGAACTCATCCTGATGGACGAGCCGACCGCCGGCATGACCGCGCAGGAGACCCGCAAAACCGCAGAACTGTTCCTGCGCCTGAAGGGCCGCCATACACTGATCGTGGTCGAGCACGACATGGGCTTCATCCGTGAGATCGGCGACGTGATCTCGGTGATGCACCAGGGCCGCATGCTGGCCGAGGGCACGGTGCACGAGATCGAGGCCGACCCCGAGGTCCAACGCGCCTATCTCGGCTCCGGCGGGATCAGCCATGCTTGAGCTTTCCGGCGTCAACGCGTTCTACGGCTACAGCCGGGCGCTGCAGGACATCGGCCTGCAGGTCGGGCGCGGCGAGTTGCTCAGCGTGCTCGGCCGCAATGGTGTCGGCAAGACCACGCTGCTGCGCGCCATCATGGGCCTGATGGACCGCACGACCGGCAGCATCCGGCTGGACGGCGCGGAGATCGGCGAGGCGCGCACCGACCTGCGCGCTAAGGCGGGCATCGGCATCGTGCCGCAGGGCCGCGGCATCCTGCCGCGCTTCACCGTGCTGGAGAACCTGCGCCTCGGTCTATTCGCCGACGCGCGGGGCCGTCGCGACATCGACCCGCAGGTGTTCGAGTTCTTTCCAATACTACGAGAAAACCTCGGGCGGCTTGGCGGCAACCTGTCGGGCGGGCAGCAGCAGCTCGCCTTGGCCCGGGCGCTGCTGACCAATCCCAAGGTGATCCTGCTGGACGAGCCGACCGAGGGCATCCAGCCGAACATCGTCGAGGAGATCGAGGCGATCATCATCCGGCTCAACCGCGAGCACGGCACGACGATCGTGCTCGTGGAGCAGAACGTCGCCTTCGCGCGCCGGGCGTCGCAGCGCTTCGTCATCATGGAAAAAGGGGGGATCGCGGCCGCAGGACCCATCAACGAACTGACCGACGAGCTGGTTCACCGTCACATGGCCGTCTGAAGCGGCCGACAGATTACGCAGGAGGGAGCAATCCATGCCCAAGTCCATCATCACCGTCGATCTCAACAAGACGGGCCGCGAGCAAACCCCGCTGCCGCATAACCGCTGGCACCCCGACATCCCCCCCGTCGCGAGTGTAAAACCCGGCGACGAGTTCCGCATCGAGACCCTCGACTGGACCGGCGGCCAAATCCGCAACGACGACAATGCCAGTGACATCCGCGACTGCGACCTCACCCCGTGCCACCATCTGTTCGGACCCATCGACGTGCAGGGCGCCGAGCCCGGCGACATGCTGGTCGTCGATGTGCTCGACATCGGCGCGCACCAGGGCAATGAGTGGGGCTACACCGGCATCTTCACGACGCAGAACGGCGGCGGGTTCCTCACCGACATCTTCCCCGAGCCGCGCAAGGCGATCTGGGACTTCCACGGCATCTACGCGACCTCCCGCCACATCCCGGGGTTGCGGTTCGCCGGCATCACCCATCCCGGCCTGATCGGCACCGCGCCGAGCCATGACCTGCTGTCGAAATGGAACAAGCGGGAGCGGGCGCTGATCGCCACCGACCCCGACCGCGTGCCGCCGCTGGCCTTGCCGCCGCTGGAGACCAACTGCATCCTGGGCTCCCTCACCGGCGACGCGCTGGCGCAGGCGGCGCGCGAGGCGGCGCGCACCATCCCGCCGCGCGAGCACGGCGGCAACTGCGACATCAAGAACATCAGCCGCGGCTCGCGCATCTACTTCCCGGTCTACGTGAAGGGCGCCAAGCTCTCGATGGGCGACTACCATTTCAGCCAGGGCGACGGCGAGATCACCTTCTGCGGCGCCATCGAGATGGCCGGCTGGATGGACCTCCACGTCGATCTCATCAAGGGCGGCTGCACCAAGTACGGCGTCGAGCAGGCGATGTTCAAAACCAGCCCGGTCGATCCGCACTACTCGGACTACCTGGTGTTTGAGGGCATCAGCGTCGGCGACGACGGCACGCAATACTACAACGATCTGACGGTGGCCTACCGCCGCGCCTGCCTGAACGCGATCAACTATCTGACCAAGTTCGGCTACTCGCGGGAGCAGGCCTATGTGATCCTGTCCTGCGCGCCGGTCGAGGGCCGTGTCGCGGGCGTGGTCGATATCCCGAACGCCTGCGTCTCCGTGGCGCTGCCGTGCGAGATGTTCGAGTTCGACATCAAGCCAAACGCGGCGGGCCCGCAGAAGCACGTGGATTCCAGCAAGGCCGACCTCGCGCGCTGCAGCTAACAACCCGGTGGGGCGCCATCGGGCGTCCCGCCGCACCACGGAGCGAACCGATGCCAGCCTATGAATACATCTGCGCCGAATGCGGCGGGTTCGAAGCCTCGCGGCCGATCGCCGAGGCGGCGGCACCGCATGACTGCCCGGAATGCGACAGCCCGGCGCCGCGCGCGCTCGCCAGCCCGCACGTCCGCACCGGGCGCGCCAAGATCCGCTACATCGCCGAATCGCGCAACGAAAAGAGCGCGCATGAGCCCGCCGTGGAGCACCGGCTGGTCGGCACCACCGCGGCGCACCAGGCGCACGCCAAGCACAACCACAGCCATGGCCACAAGAACCACCGGCCCTGGATGATCGGCCATTGATGCACACCGCTGAAGCCAAGAAAGGAGACGGCCATGGCTGTTGACTACGAGACCTTCGAGCTCGGCGACGTCAAACTGCAGGGCGGCGCGACTATCCGTGGCTGCACGCTGGCCTACAAGACGTTCGGCACGCTGAATTCGGCCAAGGACAACGCGATCGTCTATCCCACCTGGTATTCGGGCCAGCACGCCGAAAACGAATGGCTGATCGGGCCGGGCATGGCGCTCGATCCGGAAAAATACTTCGTCATCATCCCCAACATGCTCGGCAACGGCCTGTCATCCTCGCCCAGCAACACGCCGGAGCCGTACAACGGGCCGCGCTTCCCCAACATCACCGCCACCGACAACGTGCGGCAGCAGTATCGGCTGGTGACCGAGACGTTCGGCATCGAGCGGCTGCCGCTGGTCACCGGCTGGTCAATGGGTGCGCTGCAGACCTTTCACTGGGGCGCGCTGTATCCTGACATGGTGGAGCGCATCGCGCCGTTCTGCGGCTCGGCGAAGTGCTCGCGGCACAACTTCGTTTTCCTGGAGGGCGTCAAGGCGGCTTTGACCGCGGACGCTGCCTTCGCCGAGGGCTGGTACCGGTCGAAGCCGGAGCGCGGCCTGCGGGCGATGGCGCGGGTCTATGCGGGCTGGGGCTTCAGCCAGGCATTCTACCGCGAGGAGCTCGACCTCAAGACGCTCGGCTATTCCTCATTGGAAGACTTTCTGGTCGCCTTCTGGGAGGGGTTCTTCCTGCCAAAGGACGCCAACAACCTGCTGACGATGCTGTGGACCTGGCAGCACGGCGACATCAGCGCCAATGAGCTGTATGGCGGCGACTACAAGAAGGCACTCTCGGCGATCAAGGCGAAGGCCTACGTGATGCCCGGCCAGACCGATCTGTATTTCCCGCCGGAGGATAGCCAGTTCGAGGTCGCGCACATGCCCAATGCCGAGCTGGTGCCGGTCCCCTCCATCTGGGGGCATTTCGCCGGTGGCCCGGGCACCAACCCGGAGGATGTGCGATTCATCGACGGAAAGCTTAAGGAGCTTTTGGCCCGATGATCGTATGGGTAGGCTGAACGACGGCATTGAGGAGATATACGTGAGCGGTAAAAGCGAAACGGGCGTTGGCATGGTGGAGATACTGCGCCGCTTTCCCGTGAAATCGATGCTGGGCGAGACGCACGAGGCTCTCGACGTATCCGCCCGCGGGATCGCCGGCGACCGGGCCTGGGCCATTCTCGACGAGGCCACGGGGAAAATCGCGAGCGCAAAACGGGCAAAGCTGTGGCGCGGCCTGCTGACCTGCGCCGCACGAACGCTGCCGGGCGAGGACGGCGCCGCCATCGAGGTCGCCCTGCCCGACGGCACGCGGCATCACGCCGGCGACCCAGCGCTCGACGGCCGCATGTCAGCGCTGACCGGCCGGGCGGTACGGCTGATCAGCGTGCCGCCGCACGACGCGGAGGTGGACCGGGCGCACCCCGAGGCACAGCTTGCCGAGGGCCTCGACGCGGACGTCGCCTCCGACATTCTCAAACTCGGCGCCGCCGCCCCGCCCGGCACCTTTTTCGACTATGCGCCGCTGCACCTACTGACCACGGCGACGCTCGACGGCCTCGCCACAGCACCTGGCGAGCCCGCCGAGGATGTGCGTTACCGCGCCAACGTCGTCATCCGTTCACCCGCGGGAATGGCCGGATTTATTGAGAACGACTGGGTTGACGGCACAATTCGGATCGGCCCATCCGTTACGCTGCGCATCGTCCTGCAGACCCCGCGCTGCGCCATCCCGACTCTGGCGCACGGCGCACTGCCGCCGCAGCCCGCAGCGCTTCGGACCGCTGCCGACCGCAACCGTGTGGAGATACCGGGCTTCGGCAACCAGCCCTGCGCTGGGGTCTATGCCGCGGTACTGCAGGGCGGCAGCATCCGTCATGGCGATGCCGTCACCTTCACGCCCGCCTGAACACGCGGCGGTTCACGGGTTTGGAGCGATCGACAGGCGCCCCGTTGCAGCGGCAGGGCCGATCAATCCTCGATAGGTGCCCTCCGTAACTGCCCCCGGCAGGCTCAGCGTCCCTCTGGACGCAGCGGGTCCGGACCGGGCAGGGCGTCCATGCCATACCGCCCCGGCAAGACGGAGCTCATCACCGGCGGCGGCCCCATGTTCTTGGGCGGCAGGACACGCTCGTTCGTAGGCCTCCCCCGCTCGATCACCAACGCTTCCATGCTCGCGGGCGTGTAGCCGTTGAGGAAGCGCGCGGTCTCGCTGTCCACGCGGAAAGCGTGGCGGGTGTCGCGCGGCACCATGACGAAGTCGCCCTTACGCGCTGTCCTGATCTCGTCGTCCACCAGGATCGTGATCTCGCCGTCGAGCATGTAGAAGGTCTCGTCGGACCAGGTGTGCTTGTGCGGTCCGGGGCCGGACCCCTTCGGCAGCAGCTGCTCCATCAGCGAGAACCGGCCGCCGGTGTCGCGCCCATCAGCGAGCACCATCCACAAGACGTCCGCCATCCAGTAGGCGGGCGCCGTGTCGGCATTTCGGATGAACGGCACCGATCCGGGGATCGGCGGCAAGGCTGCAGGGGTGTCGTTGCTCATGACAAACTCTCCTCAGGTGTTGGACGCCGCCGCGCCGCAAAGTGGGCGGGCGGTGGCCTGATTGGGAATGACGGTTTAGGCGGCCACCCGGCGGGGCAGCGTCCGCGCGGCGAACTGGGCGAAACTTTCGAGCTGCAGGCCGGAATAGCGGTCGTTTTGCATGCCGGACAGCGCAGTCTGGCCAGTCAGCATGGTGAGCTGATACGCCAACATGACAGCCTTGAACGGATTGGACGTGTCCTTGTGCGCCTCCGCCTTTGCGGCGCGCAGGTTGGCCTCCGAGCCGTTCGAACGCCGTTCGAACCGGCGCCCAGTCTGCGCCTCGATCACCTTGGCCGCATCGAGGATCGACACCTTGTCCCCGGCGAAGGCGAACTTGCCGCTCGGAACGGTCCGGTCGAGCGCAACCCGCGCCACCATCCGCGCCGTGTCCTCGACGCTGGTGGTCTCGATCATCTGCGTGCCGTCACCCCAGAAGGTTACAACCCCGGTCTCGTAGTCGATTGTGCCCATGCCAGGGCCGAACATCTCCATGAACGCGCCCTGCAGGACATGGACGTGCTCAATGCCTGTAGCGGCAATCTTCTCATCAGCAGTGCGGCGCAGGTCGAACATCATGTGCTCGCCGGGCGTCGCCTTGAACAGGTCGAGCGCGTAGTCGGACGGCAGGATGCGCCGCACGCCGTTGCGGCGGCCGGCCTCGGCCAGTGCGGCCTGGCCGTCGATGATGACGTCCGGACCACCTTGGACGGCGGATACGATCACGTCCACACCCTGCGTCGCGCGGTCGAGCGCGGGGAGGTCGGCGAGGTCGCCCTCGATGATCTCGGCGCCGTGCGCGAGGAGCGGGTCTAGGGCTGCGCGCTTGGCCGCGTCGCCGCCGCGGACCAGCAAGCGCAGGCGCGCCTCGGGCTGGCTCATTAAGCGGTGGGCGATCCGGCTGCCAAGCATGCCGGTTGCGCCGGCGAGAAGAACGGTCTGGGTCATTTGTCGTGGTCCTTTCGTGTTCGCTTGAGGCAATCTGGCCGTTTGCCGGCATGGCGATTAGCCCATCGAGGCTGGACAGCGCGTTCCCGTTCTGGAACGGTCAAGGCCATGCTCGACCTGATGGACCTCCGGACCTTCGCCCGCATCGCCGACCTCGGCAGCCTGTCCGGTGCCGCCCGCGCGCTCGGAATGCCGAAATCCTCCGCCAGCCGTTCGCTCTCCCGATTGGAGTTGGCGGCCGGCGCGGCGCTGATCG
>JANXVC010000156.1 GCA_025351925.1 Rhodospirillales bacterium
CTCACGCCGCCGACGGCGACCGCCGCGCCGGCCGCGTTGCTTGCTGCGCTCGGCGTCATCGCCTGCGCCCTCGGCCGTCTCGGGTGCAACGGCCTCCGCAATGGCAGGCGCATCGTCCTCAGCTGGAATAGCCGTCAGCGCCTCCAGCACCGCAGACTCGACCGGCGGCAAGGCCACTTGGTCCCCCGCCGGCGCGTCCACAAAGCTCATCACTGGAGTGTCCCCCTGAGCCGCCAAAGGCAAATCGGCTGAGCTCGCCTCCGGCAACGGCACTTCGGCTGAGCTCGCCTCTGGCTCGACGCCTAAACCTGGCTCGCTACTGGGCTCGACCGCGCTCGCGCTGGCGGCGACCGCGTCCTCCGGCCCGTCCTCGCGGCGTCCGCCACGGCGGCGGCGTCGTCGTCGCTTGCTGCGCTGCTCGCCCTCTTCGGCCGTCTCGCCGGGGTGCGGCGCCTCGTCGTCATCCCCTTCATCGCTGACCGCCGCCGCTTCGGCCGCGCGGTCCATCACCTCCTCGTCCGGGTCCTCGAACGGCTCCGGCGGCGCCAGCTGCGAGATCGGCGCCGGCAGCTCGGACGCCACTTGCGCCCGTACCCGCTCGATCCGCGTGTTCGGCGCCAGCAGCGTGTCATCCGCCGCGAACGCGACGCTCATGCCATAGCGCGCCTCGATCTCCGACAGCCGCACCCGCTTGTGGTTCAGCACATACAGCGCGATCGACCCAGCCACGTGCACGATCACCTCGGCCGCACGGCGCTTGGCGCCCTCCTCTTCAACGGCGCGCAGCACATGCAGCGCCGCGCTCTCGGTGCTGCGCACCTGGCCGGTCCCGGCGCAATGCGTGCACATCACGAGGCTCGTCTCAGCCAACGAAGGCCGCAGGCGCTGCCGGCTCATCTCCATCAGGCCAAAATGGCTGATGGAGCCGACCTGGATGCGCGCGCGATCGACCTTCAGCGCGTCTTTCAGCCGCTTCTCCACCGACGCGATGTTGCGCCGGCTCTCCATGTCGATGAAGTCGATCACGATCAGCCCGGCCAAATCGCGCAGCCGGAGCTGCCGCGCTGCCTCCTCAGCCGCCTCCATGTTGGTCTTGAGCGCCGTCTCCTCGATGCCGCGCTCCCGCGTGCTGCGGCCCGAGTTCACGTCGATCGCCACCAGCGCCTCGGTCTGATTGATGACGAGATAACCGCCGGACTTGAGCTGTACCGTAGGTGACAGCATGGCGTCGAGCTGCGCCTCGACCTGCGCCTTGACGAACAGCGGCTGCGGGTCCTTCCACAACTGCACCTTGCGGGCGTGGGTCGGCATCAGCATGCGCATGAAATCGCGCGCCGCGCGCCAGCCCTGCTCGCCATCGACCAGGATGTCGTCCACGTCGCGGGAATACACGTCGCGGATGGCGCGCTTGATGAGGCTCGCCTCCTCGTAGATCAGCGCGGGTGCGACCGACTTCATGGTCAAATCGCGGATTTGGTCCCACTGGTTCAGCAGGTACTCGCAATCCCGCATGATCTCGGGCTTCGGTCGGTTGGCGCCGGCGGTGCGGACGATCAGGCCCATGCCACGCGGCAGGTCGAGTTCGGCCGTGACCTCCTTTAAACGGCGGCGGTCGGCGGCGGAGGTGATCTTGCGCGAGATGCCGCCGCCCCGCGGCGAGTTGGGCATCAGCACCGAAAAGCGTCCAGCGAGCGAGATGTACGTCGTCAGCGCCGCGCCCTTGGTGCCGCGCTCCTCCTTCACGACCTGGATCAGCAGGATCTGCCGGCGGCGGATCACTTCCTGGATTTTGTAGTTCCGCAGGAAGCGCGGCGGCGCCCGCTGCTCGCGCGGCTCCTCGACCTCGCCGCCCATCGACTCCGGCCGCGGCTCGATGGTCTCGAAGCCGTTGTCGGACGCCAGGTTCGGGACAGACCCATTCGCTTGGCTGACATCGAGCTCCACGGTTTCCGCTGCCGCCGCGCCATTGGCGATGGACCCTGGCTCGATGGACCCATGAGTGTCCGACCCATGCTCAGCCGGCTCGTTTAGCTGCGGCTGCTCGACATCCGCCTTGGGTTCCGCCGCGCCTTCGGGCGCCATGTCGGTGCCCATCTCGTCGGGCGTTTCCTCGGACTCCGACGACTCCGCGATCACGATCTCAGGCAACGGCGCCTCATCGGGGAACAGCGTCTCAGCCTCGTGCGGCGCGATCAGGATGTCCTGGCTGACCGCGGCGGCCTGGGCCACCTGATCGGCGCGCGGCAATGCGTCGTCGGCAGCCTCGGGGTCGGCCTGCGCTGCATAGGACGCCTCCATAAGCGCATCCATCACGTCCGGCGCCTCGACTCCGTCGCGCGCCTCGGAACCTTCAGCATCGCTGCCCGCCTGCGCCGCCTCGGCGTTGGGCCGCCGGGCCGCCGAACTGGCGTCGCGTGCGGCAGCGCGGTCCTCCGCGGCCTCGTCCTCGCGCGCCTCGGCCTCCTGCAGCTCCAGCAGACGCTGCCGATCGGCGACGGGAATTTGGTAATAATCCGGGTGGATCTCGCCGAAGGCCAGGAAGCCGTGCCGGCCGCCGCCGTACTCGACGAAGGCCGCCTGCAAGCTGGGCTCTACGCGGACGACCTTCGCGAGATAAATGTTGCCCTTAAGTTGCTGCTTGGTGGACGTCTCGACGTCAAAGTCTTCAAGGCGGTTACCGTCCAGCACCACCACGCGGGTTTCTTCGGCGTGGGTGCTGTCGATCAGCATGCGTTTCGTCATCGTGTGTTGAACTCCGGTGCGCCGAGGGCACACGCGTGCGGGGCACGGCGCGGCGGCGGCAGAAGGGGCGAGGGGTCGAGTTCCCGCTGCGGCCGGGTGCAGGCTGCCACGTGTTCGGTCCGGATAGAGATTGGACGGGCACGACGAGCAGCATAAGGTTCCTGGCGAGCGGGTCAGCGCTGCCGTTGGCCGGCGGCGCTGCCCAGGTGAGGCATCAGCTCTCATCCATGAACCCGGTGCCGATCGGCGAGGGGCCTGCTGGACGGACCCGGCGCGCGAGGTCGCGCGGCGCGGGCAGCGATGCGAAGGGGCGAGCTTGCCACAAGGATTGCAACCTAGTCCATCCGGACGGGGGCACAAGCAGGCTGGTTCGCCGGTGTCGCACCACCGGAGCGTTACGAACATGGCGCAATCCGGTCACGTTCGCAAGGCTGATCGACCCCGCGCGCATAAGTATCGACCCCGCGCGCACAAGTACTGTGTGCGGGCAATCGGTCTCCTGTGTTACGTCAGGCCGATGGCCGAAGTCCGCACCCTGTCCCGCCGCGCTCTGCTCGCCGCCCTGGCAGCCATGTCCAGCGCGCCCAGCCTGGCCGCGGTCAGCCGCACTGCGCCGAGTCTGTCGCGCGCCGCTCGGCCTTTGCCGCTCGTCGTGCTGGACCCCGGCCACGGCGGCAAGGATCCCGGCGCGATCGGGGTCACTGGCACCTATGAGAAGCATGTGGCATTCGCAATCGCGCTCGAACTGCGGCGGCAGCTTGAGCGCGCCGGGCGCTGCCGTGTGGAGCTGACGCGCGACCACGACGTATTCATCCCGCTGCACGATCGCGTCGGGTTTGCGCAACAGCGCGGCGCCGCGCTGTTCATGTCGCTGCATGCGGACGCCCTGACTGTTTCCCGGGTGCGCGGCGCCAGCGTCTATACACTGTCCGACACGGCATCCGACGCGCAGACCGCCGCACTCGCACAGCGTGAGAACAGCGCTGACCGCTTTGGCGGCCCAAATTTCCGTGATATGCCATCCGCCATCGCCAATATCCTGGGCAGCCTGGTACGCCAGGAGACGCGGGCCGGCTCGGCGCGGCTGGCGCACCGCCTGGTCGGCACCCTGAAACCCGAGATCGGCATGCTGACGCATCCATCGCGTCAGGCCGGGTTCATGGTGCTGCGCGCGGCGGATATCCCGAGCGTCCTAGTCGAGATGGGCTTCATGTCGAACCCGCAAGACGAGGCGGCATTGCGGCTTCCGACGCATCGCGTGCGGTTGGCGTTGGCGCTGCAACGTGCGGTAGAAAACTTTCTGGACGGCGCCGGGCATGGCGCACGGATCAGCGGCTGAAACGAAGGAACGTCGATGAGCGTGCAGAATGAGGAATTGGGCCGGATGCTGATTGCCGACGCGTCGGTGGCGAAGGCGCGGCGTCCGCGCTTCCGTTGGCTGCGCCGGGTGGCGGCTGGCCTGTTCGCGCTCGGGACGCTGACCGGCGTCGCGGGCGGGCTGTTCGCATGGCACACGTATGAACGGTACTCCGGCGACCTGCCGACGCTCGACGGCCTGCGTCACTATCAGCCGCGCGTGATGAGCCGGGTCTATGCCGGAGACAGCCACCTGATCGCCGAGCTCGCGACCGAGCGCCGCATCTTCGTGCCGATCACCGCCGTCCCCGACGTGGTGAAGCAGGCCTTCGTGTCGGCCGAGGACCAGAAATTCTGGAGTCACCGCGGCGTCGATCCCATGGCGATCGCCCGCGCCGGCTGGATGGACCTGATGCAGTTCGGCCAGGGCCGGCGGCCGATCGGCGCTTCGACCATCACGCAGCAGGTCGCCAAAAACATGCTGCTGGGCAACGAGGTTTCGGTGGCCCGCAAGGTGAAGGAGCTTATTCTTGCGGTGCGCATCGATCAGTCGATGAGCAAGGAGCACGTGCTCGAGCTGTATCTGAACGAGATTTATCTGGGCCTGCAGACCTACGGCGTCGCCGCCGCCGCGCAGGGCTATTTCAACAAGGGCCTCGACGAGCTGACGGTGCCGGAGGCGGCTTTCCTGGCGGCGCTGCCCAAGGCGCCCAACAACTACAACCCGTTCCGCTTCCCTGACGCAGCCAAGGCACGGCGCGACTGGGTCATCGACCGCATGGCCGATGACCGTGCGATCACCAGCGAGCAGGCCCGTGACGCCAAGGCGACCCCGATCCGTCCCGCCGCGTTTCGCCGGCCCGAGACCGTGGCCGGCGCCGACTGGTTCAGCGAGGAGGTGCGCCGCCAGCTTGTCGAGCGCTTCGGCGCCGACGCGACGACCCAGGGCGGCTACGTGGTTCGCACCAGCCTCGATCCCGTGCTCCAGACGGCTGCCGACCGGGCGCTGCGTCGTGGCCTGCTGGCCTATGACCGCGCCCGCGGCGGCTGGCGCGGCGCCGTCGCGCATCTGGATGGCGGGCCCGGCATGAAGCTTGGCTGGACTGGCCGCCTCGCCAAGCTGCCGCATCCGGCGGGCATGCTGCCGGAGTGGACGCTGGCGGTGGTGCTGGAGACCACGAACGACGAGGCGAAGCTCGGCTGGATCGACCAGGCCGCCGGGAGCGCGCCGCACGTCACCTCCATGCTGCTGTCCGACGCCGCATGGGCGCGGGAGGTGCGGGCCAACGGCCTGGGCCCGGTGCCGCGGCGGATCGCCGACGTCGTGCAGGTCGGCGATGTCGTCATGGCGGAGCTCGCGACCGCCAGCCCCGCGCAGGGACGCAGCTCGGCGCGGCCGGAGCGGCTGCAGCTGCGCCAGGTGCCGGCGGTGCAGGGAGCGCTCGTCTCGCTTGATCCCACGACCGGCCGCGTCGTGGCGATGTCCGGTGGCTGGAGCTTCGAGACCAGCCAGTTCAACCGTGCGACCCAGGCGCAGCGGCAGCCCGGCAGCTCATTCAAGCCCTTCGTCTATCTGACGGCGCTGCAGGCCGGCTTGTCGCCCAGCCAGAAGGTGCTCGACGCGCCCTTCGTGCAGAACTTGGGCGCCCAGGGGCTGTGGAAGCCCAACAACTACGGGCTGACCTTCAATGGCCCGACGCCGATGCGGATCGCGCTGGAGCGTTCGTTGAACCTCGTGACCGTGCGCCTGGCGGAGAAGGTGGGCATGGAGGCGGTGGCGCAGACGGCGACGGCCTTCCATGTCGTGGACAGCATGCCGCTCGTGCTGCCGGCGGCGCTTGGCGCCGTGGAGTCGACGGTGCTGCGGCAGGCGGCGGCCTATGCCGGGCTTGCGATGGGCGGGCGGGAGGTGTTCCCGTCGTTTGTGGACTCCGTGCAGGACCGTGACGGCAAGGTGATCTGGCGGGCCAGCGGCCTAGAATGCCGCGGCTGCAGCGATGCCGGCAGGCCGCCGGGCGTGATCGACGCACGCAAGCAGATCGCCGACCAGGCCAGCACGTTCCAGCTCGTGACGATGATGCAGGGCGTTGTCACACGGGGCAGCGGGGTTGCCGCCGGGGCCG
>JANXVC010000434.1 GCA_025351925.1 Rhodospirillales bacterium
CTCCAAGTGGGGCGCTGACCTGTTCGCCGGCGTGCGCTCCGTCATCGGCACCGCCGCACGCCGTGGCATGGGCGCCTACCAGGCTATCCAGCAAACCCTACGCGGGCAGGCCACTCCCTACCCGGGTTGAGCAGAAACGCAGTATATTCATGTTAATCGTTTTCAATTGAAGCTGTCTTCAGAAACCGACAACAGGCAACGAGCCAGATGAGTTTCTCTTTGAGATATACACTTAAAAATTGATGATCGTCCCCATGGAGATCATTCGTCTCTGTTTTCCATGCGGTCCGTGACGGCACAAAAGGACGCTTGGCACGCCGTCAACAGGCCAAACGAGGGTTGAGTCCTTTGCTTGGCCATTTCACAGACCGTCGAACAACTGATTGGGTTTGTGAAAAAGGTGTGGCGCTTCCAGTGTGATGTTTTATGAGACAGCATGCCTCCGCGGGTGCTGCTCGACACCTCCGTGCTCCGGGCAGGCTTCGTCAGCGATGCCGGCGCGTCGCGGCGGCTGCTGGCCGCGGCACTCACGGGAAGGGTCACCGCCATTGCGTCCACCGCCCTCATGCTGGAGTACGAGGACGTCCTGCTTCGCCCCGAAACCCTGGAGCAGGCCGACGTCTCCGCCTGCGACGCGCTCGCCTTCCTCGACGGCTTTTGTGCCGTATCCCAGCCCGTGACCGTGCGGGTCCGCTGGCGGCCGCAGTTGCCTGACAGCGGCGACGACCTAATGATCGACGCGGCGGTGAACGGCTTGGCCAACATCGTCGCCACCTTCAACCTGTGCGACCAGCGCGCCGGCGAGCCGAGGTGACGTCGCGTCCGGACGCTACCCTGGCCGAGCTGCGCCGCTGGCTCGGCGCGGTGCACGGCGTGTCCGCAAGCGACGGGCTGATGCACGATACGCTCGCCAGGCTCGGGCTGACGCATAAAAAAAGACGCTGCATGCTGCCGAACAGGACCGCCCGGATGTCGCGGCTGCGCGTGCGGACTGGAAGGAGACGCAGCCCAGCCTGACCCCGGGCCGGCTGTTTTTCCTGGACGAGACCTCGGTCAAAACCAACATGGTCCGCGAGTATGGTTGGACACCCCGGGGCGAGCGGCTGGTTGCGAGCGTGCCGCACGGCCATCGCAAGACGTCGACATTCATCGGCTGCCTGCACGAGGGCGGCATGGTGGCGCCCTACGTGCTCGACGGGGCGATCAACGGCGAGCTGTTCGTCGCCTACATCGAGCAGCAGGTTGTTCCCAGCCTGGCCTGCGGCGACGTTTTGATCATGGACAACCTGCCTGTCCACAAGGCTGCCGGCGTCCGCCAGGCTCTTGAGGCCGCCGGGATCGCTCTGCTCTTCCTGCCAGCCTACAGCCCCGACCTGAACCCGATCGAGATGGTGTTTGCAAAGACGAAAGCATTGTTGCGGAAAGCAGCCATTCGGACGGTCGATGCGCTATGGCGGGCGCTCGGCAAGATTTCGCAATCCCTGACCCGAGAAGAGTGCGTCAACTACTTCCGGCACTGCGGCTATGTCCAGTCAGGCTGAAAACGCTCTAATAAGCGTAACCCGGAACTCGGCATGAACGTGTGTCGTCGTCGTGGCCCAAGATCGCTTTGACGTGCCGGCTACTCGACGCTGTGAGCGACGTGGACGTCCTGCGTGGCTTCTTGAGCGACGACGGCCTCCGGCCGGCCGCGATTCGGGACAGGATGAGATGGCTCGGGAAATCTGCACAGGTTTGATAAGTGGAGTTTCTGCTTGACGGCAGCCAGGATGGCTGCGGAACAGGAGAGACGATCAGCCAGCGACCACGCCGGAACCACACGCCGGCTTTCAAGGCGAAGGTGGCCTTGGCGAATGTAAAGGGCGAGATGACGCTGGGCGAGTTGGCGCAGCAGTTCGACGTGCATCCAAACCAGATCACGGCCTGGAAGGGACAGCTCCTGAAGAAGGCGTCCGGGGTATTCGGATCGGAGAAGGCGGATGCGGCGCCGGTCATCGATGTGACGACGCTGCATGCCGAGACCGGCGAGCTGACGTTGGCCAACGATTTTTTGTCCGGCGCGCTCGGCAAGGCCGGCCTTCTGAGCGCAAAGCGATAATCGACGGCGATCATGGCCTGTCGATCGCCAAGCAGGCGAAGGCCCTCGGGATCAGCCGCGGCGGCGTCTACTACTCGCCCAGGGCGGTGCCACCGGCCGACCTTGCGATCATGCGTCGGATGGACGAGCGCCATCTCGACCTTCCTTTCGCCAGCAGCAGGAGGCTGCGCGACCTGCTCAACCAGGAAGGGATTGAGGTTGGCCGCCGGCATGTCGCGACGCTGATGAGGCGGATGGGCATCACAGCCCTCTACCGCAAGCCGAACACCTCGA
>JANXVC010000445.1 GCA_025351925.1 Rhodospirillales bacterium
GGGCGTGCTGCCGCAGGTCTGCACCAGCCAGGGGCCCGACGCGACCATGCAGCAACTGTCCAGTCTCAGCCGCGGCCGGCCTCGCTTGGCGGATGCACGGGCCAGGCATGACGCCACGCGCGCCCCGGTTCCAAGTGCCGAGATCGTCGCGCTGCGCAGTGCCTGCCCAGCCGCTGAAGGACGCGACATCGACATGGTTGCGGCGCGCTATCTGCTGGACCACCCGCCCGCCTATGCCGCCGCGCGCCTGCCCCGGCCGGAGTTTGGGGAGGCAAGGCCTTGAACCTTCAAAACACGAGATTTCTGACATGCTAAGGCTTCATGCCGCACACCTCGGACTTGACCCAGAGAGCCGGCATGAGCATGTTCCGCGCCTCATGTCGCCCGGTCCGGGCGCACCTCGTTTAGGGATCAGGCTGTGGCCAAGAACAACACGGTTCAAATCAAGCTCGTATCCACCGCGGACACCGGCTATTTTTATGTGACTAAAAAGAACGCCCGCACCACGACTGGGAAGCTGGAGCTGAAGAAGTACGACCCAGTTGCGCGCAAGCACGTGCCTTTCAAAGAAGCCAAGATCAAGTAGGTTTTGGGATGATCGCACGCCGTGCGGGCGACCTGCGGCGCATGATCAACCGATATCGATCATCAAAACATCCATAACGAAAAATTAGTTTCTAGCCGCCTCGCTGTTAACTGTTCGGTAGGTTTTGTCGTAGAAAATGCGACTGAGCAGAGCAAAGTGAGACGGTGATGATTAATGCAAACCAAACCGGTCCGCGGCCGGCAGCGCCGCCGCCCATCCGTCTCGCGGTGATCGATGGCCGTAGCGAGCCGGCAATGCGTCGGCGCCTGGAGCGCGAGCTGCGTACCGCCACGGTCGCAGGGGCATTTGTCCTGCATTATCAGCCGCGGCTCTGCCTGGCGAGCGGAGCAGTCGAGGTCAACGAGGCGCTGATCCGCTGGCCCGACCGCAAGCGCGGCCTGATTCCGCCGAATGCTTTCATCCCGATCGCCGAGCGGAGCGACCTCATCAATCTGATTGGCGCCTGGGTGCTGCTGGAAGCCTGCAGCGAGGCCGTCAGCTGGAGCCGGGCGCGCCTGTCAGTCAACGTTTCGGCCCGGCAACTGCAGTCGGGCGTCCTGCCCATCCAGCTGGCGATGGCGCTAGAGCAATCCGGACTGCCGCCCGACCGGCTGGAGCTGGAGCTGACAGAGTCGATGCTGGTGGATGGCAGCACCGACACGTTGCTGACGTTGTCGGCGATCCGCGACCTGGGCGTCGGCCTGGCGTTGGACGATTTCGGCACCGGCTTCGCCAGCCTGTCCATGCTGAAGCGTCTGCCGCTCACCGTCATGAAGCTCGACCGCTCGTTGGTGCGCGACCTGCCGACGAACCGTGAGGACGCGGCGATCGTTCGCGCGGTAATCGAGACCGGACACGCCATGCGGCTAACCGTCGTGGCCGAGGGGATCGAGACCGAAGACCAAAGGGCGTTTCTATCTGGGATCGGTTGCGACGAGGGCCAGGGCTATCTGTTCAGCCATCCTCTCCCAGCAGATCAACTGCGCTCAAAGCTTGGTCTCACCCGGTCCTGATGCCCAACATGGCTTGCGGTAAAGCGCGCGCTGCGCCAGCGTCTCTCTATGAACACCCACGCTGCACCGCCCTCCGCCGAGATTGAGACGGCGATCCTCGCGCTGACCACCTTGCGTGGCCCGGCCAAGTCAATCTGTCCCAGCGAGGTCGCACGAGCGCTCCGGCCTGAATGGCGATCGCTGCTGAGCGAGGTGCGCCGGGTCGCCTGCCGATTGGCGGCGGTCGGGCAGATCGACATCCTGCGTAAGGGCCACGTCGTCGAGCCCATGGGCGTAAAGGGCATAATCCGGCTTCGCCTGGCACAGCCCGCGCTGCAAGCGAAGCCGATCTGATGCAGTCGCTTGGGCCCGTACTGGGCGACGCCTGGCGCCTGGCGCTGCCCTACTTTCGCTCTGAGGAGAAGTGGTCCGCCCGCGCGCTGCTGGTGTCGATCATCTCGCTAAACCTGCTGCTGGTCGGCGCGACCGTTGTATTAAACTATTGGAACGGCGCGTTTTACGACAGCCTACAGAATAAGAACTGGGAGCTGTTCATGCAGCTCTTGTTCAGCTACCGCACTGGCGAGGCCGGCTTTATGCCCGGCTTTGTGCCAATCGTGGTCATATACATTCCGATCGCAATCTACCGCACCTATCTCAATCAGTGGCTGCAGATCCGCTGGCGGCGCTGGATGACAGATCACCTGCTGACCGACTGGCTGTCCGACCGCGCCTATTATACCATCAGCCTCACCACCGATCCGACCGGCCTTGGGACCGACAACCCGGACCAGCGGATCGCCGATGACTTGCGTAAGTACGTAGAGGACACATTGCGGCTCGGCCTGGGCCTGCTGTCCAATGTCGTCAGCCTGTTCAACTTCGCGCTGATCCTATGGACGCTGTCCGGCGCTGTGACGCTGCTCGGCGTGACGATCCCCGGCTATATGCTCTGGGCCGCGATCCTCTATGCCGCCATCGGCAGCGTGCTGACCCACTACGTCGGCCGTCCTCTCGCGATGCTGTCGTTCCAGCAGGAGAAGGCTGAGGCGGACTTCCGCTTCTCGCTGGTGCGCCTTCGGGAGAACACCGAGGGTGTTGCGCTCTACAGCGGCGAGAGGGCGGAACAGGCCGGTCTCATCGATCGCTTCACCGCGGTGTTCGTGAACTGGCGATTGATCATGCAGCGGCAAAAGCTGCTCAACGCGTTGATTGCCGGCTATGAACAGGCGGCGTCGATCTTCCCGATCGTCGTCGCAGCGCCTCGCTACTTCTCCGGCGAGATCGCGCTGGGTGCGCTGATGCGCACCGCCGGAGCGTTCGCCCGTGTTCAGGGCTCGCTATCCTGGTTCATCGAGGCCTATTCCGACATCGCGTCGTGGCGCGCGACCGTCGCTCGTCTTGCCGGATTCCGTCGGGCAATTGACGTGGCGCGCGGCCTCGCAGATCAAGGCGCCCGCCTGCGGTCCAGCGCTGGGGGCGGGATCGCGGCGACCGACCTGAATTTGACCATGCCGGACGGCACACCGCTGCTGGCCTATTCCGGAATGCTGTTTCCCAAGGGCCAGTCCACCGCGATCTCCGGGCGGTCCGGCAGCGGCAAGTCCACGCTGTTCCGTGCGCTCGCCGGCATCTGGCCGTATGGCGGCGGCGCTATCGAGCGTCCGCCGGGACGCTATCTTTTCCTGCCGCAGCGCCCCTACATCCCGTTGGGCACGCTCCGTCACGTGCTTACCTATCCAGCCAGCGACACTAGCTTTGGCCACGAAGCGATCCACCAGGCGCTGGCGGACGCCGGGCTGGCGTCGCTGGCTCCGCAACTCGATAACGACGAGCCATGGAATCAGCGCCTGTCTGGCGGCGAGCAGCAACGGCTCGCTGTCGCGCGCGCCCTGCTGCAGCGTCCGGACTGGCTGTTCATGGACGAGGCGACGGCAAGCCTCGACCCGGAGGCCGAGATTGAGCTCTACAACAAGCTCCGCCAAAAGCTTCCGGACACCACGATCATCTCGATCGCGCATCGCCCGGCCGTAGCATCCCTGCATGACACGGCCCTGGTATTCCGCCGCACGCCGGGCCAGCCCGGGAACCTGGAGCCTCTCACGCAACGTGCCGCCGAGTGACCTCCAGCACGGCCGCACCATAACGCAGCAGCTTCGACGCACCGACGCCTTTGATTTCGCCGAGTTCATCCAGGTTGCCCGGCCTGCTCACGCAGATCTCCCGCAATACGCTGTCGTGGAAGATGACGTAGGGCGGCACGGACTGCGCCTTGGCCTCGGTGGATCGCCACTGCCGCAGGACGTCGAATAGCCCCTCGTCGCCCGCAGCGGGCACACGGTCGCCGGTCACCGACGCTGGGCTGCGGTCGCGATTGCGCGGCGCCGCGGCCCGTAACGGCTCCGGCTCATCCCGCAACATGAGAGTCGTCTCATTGCGTAAAATTGGCCGCGCCTGGTCGGGCACCAGCGAAAGCGTGGCATACTCGCCGCTCTCGGTCCGCAGCGCGCCGCGGGCGATCAGCTGCCGGATCACCCCGCGCCAAAAGCCCGGCGGCCGATCCGAGCCAATCCCATAGGTCGATAGCTCCTGGTGACCGTGCTTTAGAATCATCGGCGTCTCCTGGCCGCGCAGCACCGAGATGATGTGCAGGGCGCCGAAGCGCTGGCCGGTGCGGTAGATCGCCGAAAGCACCTTCTGCGCCGCGACCGTGCCGTCAAACAGCGCCACCGGGGAGGTGCAGGCGTCGCAGTGCCCGCAAGCGCCTGGCAGCGCCTCGCCGAAACACGCCAGCAGCGACGCGGTCCGGCAGGCTGTCGTCTCCGTCAGCGAGATCATCGCCTCCAGCCGCTCCCGCATGACGCGCTGCTGCGCTTCGGGCGCACTGGACTGCGCCAGCCAATGCCGGGCGCGGGCGATGTCCTCCCCGCCATACAGCAACAGGGTGTCCGCCCGGTCCCCGTCGCGGCCAGCGCGGCCGATCTGCTGATAGAACGCCTCCGGGCTGTCCGGCATGTCCAAATGCACCACGAACCGCACGTCGGGCCGGTCGATCCCCATGCCGAACGCGATGGTCGCCACCATGATGACCGGCTCACCGCTGCGGAACCGGGTCAGCGCCACCCGCTTTTCCATCGCCGACAGCCCAGCGTGGAACGGCAGCGCCGTAAAGCCGTCCGCCCGGACCCGCAGCGCCGTCCGCTCGGTCTTTACGCGGCTGCCGCAATACACGATGCCGGCTTGGCCCTTATGGCGGTTCAGGAACGCCAGCAGCTGCTTCGCCTCGCCATCCTTCGCCTGCGCTGCGACGTGCAGGTTGGAACGATGGAAACTCGCGGTGAACATCTCCGCGTCGTCCATGCCCAGCGCGTGCAGGATATCGACGCGGGTGCGCGGGTCCGCGGTCGCGGTCAGCGCGATGCGCGGCACGCCGGGAAAACGCTCGGCCAATCGGGCGAGGCCGCGATACTCCGGCCGGAACTCATGACCCCAGGCCGAGACGCAATGCGCCTCATCGATCGCAATGAGCGCAATCCGCTGCCGGGTCAGGCGATCGAGCGTTCCCGCCATAAGCAGCCGCTCCGGCGACATATACAGCAGGTCAAGCCGCCCGGCGTCGAGATCCCCGGCGACCGTCCGTGCGGCGTCCGGCTCCACCTCGGAGTGCAGCGCGCCGGCCGCGATGCCGAGCTGCCGGAGTGCGGCGACCTGATCGTCCATTAGCGCGATGAGTGGCGACACAATGATGGCGGTGCCGGGCCGGCATAGCGCGGGAACCTGATAACACAGGCTCTTGCCGCCACCGGTCGGCATCAGCACCAGCGCGTCGCCTCCGGCCATGACCCGATCGATCGCCGCCTCCTGCAGCCCGCGGAACGCCGGAAAGCCAAACACGCGGCGCAGCACGTCGCGCGGTGCCGTCCTGCCATCCGCCAGCGCGTCGACGTCGTATGCCGGCATCGCGGCTCTAGTAGATCTCGATGGCGACACGGCGGCTTTCGACTCCTGGATCGCCCCCGATCGAGCCCTTGGGCCGCAGTACGATACGCCCGCGATCCACACCTTGTGCCACCAAACTGTCCGCTACGACCTGTGTCCGCAGCTTCGACAGGGTTTGATTGACGGCTGGGCTACCCCCTGCCGTCCGGTCGGCGTAGCCTGCCACGACGATCCGATGGCCGGACGCTGTCTGCGCCGCGCGGCTTGCATCGGCGATCACGCCCCTGGCTCCGTCATCGAGGTCTGCCGAGAACGGTGTGAAGAAGACGATGTAGGTCGGTTCCAGCGGCTCGGCAGGCGTCGTCGTGCATGCTGCGATGCCGGCCAGCACAATCCCCAGCAAGGCAAAGCGGCGATGCACCTGCAGGCGCGGTGCTACTATAAGGTGTGT
The DNA here is from genome assembly GCA_025351925.1 of Rhodospirillales bacterium. Classification (GTDB taxonomy): domain Bacteria; phylum Pseudomonadota; class Alphaproteobacteria; order Acetobacterales; family Acetobacteraceae; genus CAHJXG01. Next base: position 5,969 of record JANXVC010000445.1, read on the forward strand.
CATGCGTGGTTCCTTCGCCAATTCTCGCGTCCTGCCTACCTGCCCGCCCGAAGGCTGCTGCGTCAACCAATCAGGCCGCCGCCGCCACCGCACGACCCGCCGAAAGCCGGAATATGCGGTCGAGGCGCTCTACTCCGGTCAGGCGATGAACGATCAGGATCACCGTCCGGCCAGCCGCCACGTCGTTGAGCGTCACGAGGAACCCGCGCTCGGTGGCGGCGTCCAGCCCCGTCGCTGGCTCATCGAGGATCAGCACCGGCGCCTGGGACAGCAGCGCACGGGCTAATGCCAGCCGCCGCCCCTGCCCGCCCGAGACCTGCAGCCCGCCCTCGCCGACCCAGCTGTCAAGCCCGTCCGGAAAGCCGCGCACGACGTCGGCGATGCCGGCCCGGTCAAGCGCCGCCCATAGTTCGGCATCGGTCGCATCAGCGCGCCCTAGGGCGAGGTTGGCCCGAACCGTGTCGCTGAACAGATGGGTATCCTGGCTCAGCCATGTGATGCGCGACCGCACGTCGCTCGCGCGCAGGCGTGCGAGATCCACGCCGCCCAGTAGCACACGCCCCGACTGCGGCGTGACCACCTTAAGCGCCAGTGCGGCCAAGGTGGATTTGCCGGAGCCGGACGGACCGAGAATCGCGACCCGGCTGCCAGCCGGGATATCGAGCGTCAGGCCGTCGAGCACGGCCGGACGGTCCGGGTGCCAGCGAAAGCCCACATGCTCAAACCGCAGCGACGTGCCGCTCGGCAAAGGGGCCGGATTGGCCGGATCGACGTCGCCCGGGCCGGTCGCTGCCTCGGTAACGCGCTCCGCCGCCCCCGCTGCATAGCCGGCCAGCACACCGGCGCGCGGCATGCCGCCCACAACCTCGAACGCCGCCAGGGTCAGGAACAATCCGGTGACCATCACGCCGGGCGCGACCCCTGGCGACAGCAGTACGACGAGCAACGCGGCCTGGCTGCAGACGAACGCCGCCGCTTGTGCCCAGGACGCGCGGCGGCCCACCTGGCGTTGCGCCTGAAACAGAGCAGCCTCACGGGCCTGGACCACGGCGAGCATCCGGCCCTCAGCGCCGTAGGCACGGATCTCGCGGCTGCCGTCCAGCGCATCCAGCGCCGCCGAGCGCAGCCCGGCCGAAGCCACCGCGAGCTGCCCGCCCGCATCGAGCGTAAAGCGCGCGGCTACCCAGGGCAGCACGATCGCCGATAGTAAGAACAGTCCGCCGACCAGCACCGCCGTCCCGCCATGCGCCAGCGCGAGGAAACCCACGAGCACCGGCAACAGCAGGAAAGCCGCAACGCCCGGCACGAGAATGCGCAGGTACAAACCATCCAACGCCTCGACATCGCCGACCAGCCGGCCGAGCGCGTCGCCGGACCGCATGAAGCCGAGGCCGCCCGCCGACCGTACGGCAAGGCCGCGAAACATCCAGACGCGCAGCGCCGCCAATACCCGGAACGTGGCAGCGTGGGTCAGTATGCGCTCGCCGTAACGCAGCGCAACTCGGGCCACGCCCAAGCCGCGTACCACGCCCGGCAGGAACAGCAGTGCCGCAAGCGTGGCGGCCGAGGTCCCGGTGATTGGGCGTAGCGCCATGCCGCCCGCAGCGGTCGCAAGGCCAACGCCGGCGGCGACCGTCAGCAGCGACAAGGCCAGCCCGGCCGCAAGCCAACCAGCATGACCGCGCCAGAGCGCCAGGATCGGCAGTAGCGACCTCATGCGCCCCAACTCATGCAACACCCTGAACCGGCCGCGCCCGGCCATCGAGCAGCTCCAGCCGCCGGCCGCCGAACATGTGCGCCGCGACCGAGTGGCTGGCCAGGATCACCGTACGCCCCAGCGCCAAGCGCCGGAGGCTGTCCAGCACGTCGGCCTCGGTCGCCGGATCAAGATGCGCTGTCGGCTCGTCGAGCAGCAGCAACGGAGCGTTGCGCACGAAAGCCCGCGCGATGGCGACCCGCTGCGCCTGGCCGCCGGACAGGCCATAGCCGCCCTCGCCGATCGGCGTGTCCAACCCGTCAGGTAGAGCCGCGGCGAACTGCTGGATTCCCGCGGCCCTCGCGGCGTCCTCGATCTCGCGGTCCGTCGCGCCCTCGCGCCCGAAACGGATGTTGTCGCGGATGCTGCCGGCGAACAATACTGGGCGCTGGCCAATCCAGGCCGTCATCCGAGCCAAGGCCGCCGGAACGATCGTGCCGATATCGGCGCCATTCAGCGTGATGCACCCGCCATCCGGATGAACAAATCCCAGCAGCAGCTCTATGACAGTGGACTTGCCGGCGCCTGAGGGCCCGACCAGAACGACCGTCTCCCCAGCTGGCACGCGGAAGCTCAGCCCGTCGAGCACAGTACCGCGTGTTGGGTCCCAGGTATAATGCACGTCGTCGAACGTGACGGTCACGCCGGCGGCGGCCACGGTGCGGATCGGCAGCGCGTCGGCGCGTTCCGGAAGCTCCGGCAAACCCACCAACTGCTCGGCTGCTCCTGCCGCCTGCAGACGGTCCTGGTAGGCCGCCGAAAACGCCCGGAGCGGCGCAAAGAACTCGGCCACCAGCACGAGGACGAAGATCGCCGTCACCGGGTCGCCGTCACCGGCCTGCCACGCAGCCGCATAGCGCCCAGCCAGCAGCACGAGCGCTGCCGCAGCCGCGCAGTCGAGCGCCGCCGACGACAGGAAAGCGACCCGCAGCACCCGCAGCGTCCGGCGGCTGAGATCGTCCGCGGCGCTTTGCAGACGCTGCGCCTCGTCCTCTGCCCGGCCAGCGAGCACGATGGTCGCGATGCCGCGGATGCGGTCGAGAAACCGGGCCTGCAGCCGGCCCATCGCCACGAACTGACGCTGCGACGCCGCCGCGGCACCCAGCCCGGCCAGCGCCATGCCGACCGGGACCAGCGAGCCCGCCGCCGCCA
>JANXVC010000467.1 GCA_025351925.1 Rhodospirillales bacterium
CTCCAAGTGGGGCGCTGACCTGTTCGCCGGCGTGCGCTCCGTCATCGGCACCGCCGCACGCCGTGGCATGGGCGCCTACCAGGCTATCCAGCAAACCCTACGCGGGCAGGCCACTCCCTACCCGGGTTGAGCAGAAACCAGAAATGATACGTCGTGCAGCCATGCGCGAAGCGGTGCGCCGTGGTTCCGGGGTTCACCTTCATGCCGCAAACCGGGTCGATGGCCAGATCGGCAGCATTTGGTGCCGTGGCGATCGCGGTCCGTTGTTGCATGGGTATGGACCTAGCGCGCCGGCATCGGGTGCCGGGCCTGCCAGGCCTTGAACTCGCGGATTTCGCGCTCTTGGTCGGCGATGATCTTCTGCGCCATGCGGCGGATCTCCGGGTCGCGGGCGTCGCGCAGGTAGATGCGCGCCATGTCGATCGCGCCCTGATGATGCGGCGTCATCATGCTGACGAAATCCTGGTCCGGATTGCCGGTCATCGGGGCGTCGGTCATGGCTTTGTTCATCACGTCCATCTGCCGCATCATTTCCATGTGGTTGGCCGAACTGGGCATGCCCCGGGACATGCCTGGCTTCATGCCGGGCATGGCGTCGTGCTGCATTCCAGGCATAGCTGGCGCCGGCGCCTGGGCCAGCGCGGGGCTGGCTGCGAGGACGGCAAATAGGCTGAGACCGATCACGATATGGGCCATCGTATGTTCCTTTTTGAGTGCTTTGATTGGGGCGCCGGGCCTATTTTGCCGGCACGACGAACTTGACCTGGACCGGCTTGCCGCCTGCTGTCAGGGCCAGGACCGCAGTCACCCGGCCCATCGCGGGCGCCGCGAGCTTGCCCGTGACGCTGTTGGCGTCCGCCGGGCTGAGGGCGACCGCCTGAGTCTTGCCGTCGATCAGGACGGTCGCCCTGCCGCCGAGCTGGGCCGCGGGGATCGGCTTGTTGTCTTCGTCGCTGACCCAGGCGGTGACCTGGTCGCCGGCGATGCTCAGCTCCACCCAGTGCTCCCCGCTGCCCTCGGACACGATGCCGCCGTGGGCGGGCGCTGGCGGGCTGCCGTGGGCGAATGCGGCAAGCGGCGCCAGCAATAGGGTGGTTGTCAGCGCAGCAATACGGAAATGCACGAGAGAAATCTCCTTCATGGTCAAAACGCCTCAGCGGGCATGGTCAGAAGGCCTCAGCGGGCAGCAGCCCGTCGGCGTCGGGAGTCATCAGGCGCTGAAGCGGCTTGCGGCCGAGCCTGAGGAACAGGACGGGGGTGAGCAGCGTGTCGAGCAGCGTTGCGCTCACCAGGCCGCCGAAGATGACGATGGCGACCGGGTGCAGGATCTCCTTGCCCGGCGCGTCCGCCCCGATCATCAGCGGCAGCAGCGCGAACCCGGCGGAGAACGCCGTCATCAGCACCGGCGTCAACCGCTCCAGGCTGCCGCGCACCACCAGGTCCGGCCCGAACGCCTCGCCTTCGTGCACGGCGAGGTTGATGTAGTGGCTGATCTTCAGGATGCCGTTGCGGGCGCTGATGCCGGTGAGCGTGATGAACCCCACCATGCTGGCGACCGACAGCGGCTGGCCCGACAGCCACAGCGCGGCGACCGAGCCGATCAGCGCGAGCGGCACGTTGCCCATAATAATCAGCGCCAGCACGGCGGACCGGTAGCGGCTGTAGAGTACGGTGAAGATCAGCGCCAACGACACGAGCGACAGCACAGCGATCAGCTTGCCGGCCTCCTCCTGCGCCTGGAAGGTGCCCTCGAGCTGGATGAAATAGCCCTGCGGCAGCGGCATCCGGGCGATCTCGTCGCGGATCGCCTGGATGACCCGGCCCTCGTCGGAGCCGTCGGTATTGGCCTGCACGACGATGCGGCGCGTGCCGTTCTCCCGCAAAATTTGGTTGGGCCCGTCGTCGTCCACCACCTCGGCGAAGGTGCGCAGCGGCACCCGGCCACGCGGCGTCTCGACCAGCAAGTCGGCCAGCGCCTCGGTCGTGCGCCCGGCATCAGACAGGCGCAACACCACGTCGAAGCGTTTCTGCCCATCGACGACCTGGCTCTCGACCTTGCCATTCGAAAGTTTTTCCAAGGCATCGGTGAGCGTCGCCGGCGTTACGCCATAAAGCGCGGCCCGGTCATAGTCGAGCCGCACCTGCAGCTGCGGCACGCGCACCTGGCGCTCGACCAGCAAATCGACCAGCCCAGGGATGCCCGCCAGCCGTCCGCGCAGGTCCTCCGCCAAGCCGCGCAGCGTGTCCACGTCCGCGCCGAACAGCTTGACGGCGATGGCGGCGTTCACGCCGGACAGCAGGTGCTCCAGCCGGTGGCCGATCGGCTGGCCGATGTTGAACGCCGCCGGCAGGATGGCGAGCCGTTGGCGGATGTCGGCCAGCACGACCGGCTTCGGACGGTCGGACGGGCGCAAATCGACGTCCATCTCGCTGGAGTGGACCCCCTCGGCGTGCTCGTCGAGCTCGGCCCGGCCAGTCCGCCGCCCAATGCTTTTCACCTCCGGCACCTGCACGACGAGCCGCTCGGTCACGCCGCCCAGGCGGTTCGACTCAGCCAGGCTGATCCCCGGGGTGAAGGTCATGCCGAGCGTCAGCGTGCCCTCGTTGAACGGCGGCAGGAACGCGCGAGGCAGCTTGGTCGCGGCGAACCCCGCGACGCCGACCGCTGCCACGCAGACGCTCACCAGCAGCCCGGCCCGCTCGAACGACCAGCGCAGCAGCCGCGTGTCGCCCCGCTTCAGCCAGCGGACGACAAAGCTCTCCTGCTCCGCCAGCCGCTTCATGCGGGGAATAAGGTAGTAGCAGAGCACCGGGGTCACGGTGATCGAGGTCACCAGGCTGCCCAGGATCGAGACGATGTAGGCGACGCCCAACGGCGCGAACAGCTTGCCCTCGATGCCCGACAGCGCGAACAGCGGGATGAACACTAAAACGATGATCAGCGTCGCGTAGATGATGCCGGAGCGGACCTCCTGGCTCGCCGCCGCGACCACCCTCAGGACGGGCACTTTGTCGCCGGCCTCCCGGTTCTCCTTCAGGCGGCGAAACACGTTCTCCAAGCCCACCACGGCGTCGTCCACGAGCTCGCCTATGGCGATGGCCAGGCCGCCTAGGGTCATGGTGTTGATCGACAGGCCGAACGCCTTGAACACCAGCACGGTGATGAGGATCGAGACCGGGATGGCGACGAGCGAGATCAGCGTGGTGCGGACGTTCAGCAAAAACAGGAACAGTACGACGGCCACGACCAGGACGGCGTCGCGCAGTGCGGCCTCGACGTTGCCGATCGACGCTTCGATAAAGTTGGCCTGGCGGAACAGCACCGTGTCGGCCTTGATGCCCTCGGGCAGGGTGCGGCCCAGGCTGCCCAGCGCGGCCTCGATGGTGCGCGTGAGGCTCACGGTGTCGGCGCCGGGCTGTTTTTGAACGGAAAGGATCACGGCGGGCTTGCCGTTGGCGCCGGCGTCGCCGCGCTTGAAGCGGGGGGCGAAGCCGACGCTGGCGACCTGGCTCAAAACGATCGACTGACCCTGCTTTGTTGTTACGACCAGGCTGCGCAAGTCCTCGATCCGGGTGGTGCGGCCGATGTTGCGGATGACGTACTCCGCCCGATTCTGATCGACGAATCCGCCGCCGGAGTTGGCGCCGAACTGCTTGATTGCCCGCTCCAATTCGTCCAGCGACACGTCGAGCCGCGTCATCTGCGCGATGTCCGGCGTCACCTGGTAGGTGCGGACCTCGCCGCCGATCGGGATCACCTGGGCGACGCCGGGGATGGAGAGCAGGCGCGGCCGCACGGTGAAGTCGGCCAATTCGCGCAACTGCATGGGCGGGGCATCGCCCGACATGGCAATTAGCATGATCTCGCCCATGATCGAGGTGATCGGCCCCATCTGAGGCACGACGCCGGCCGGCATCTGCTCGCGCACCGACGCCAGGCGTTCGGCGACCTGCTGGCGGTCCAGATAGATGTCGGCGCCGAATTCGAACTCGACGTAGATGATGGAAAGCCCGACGCCAGAAACCGAGCGCACCCGCTGCACGCCGGGCATGCCGTTCATCGCCGTCTCCAGCGGGTAGGTGACAAGCTGCTCGACCTCCTCGGGCGCCATGCCCTCGGCCTCGGTCATCAGCGTGACGGTGGGCCGGTTCAGGTCGGGGAACACATCGACCGGCAGCCGGGTCAGGGTCCAGCCGCCGTAGCAGACCAGCAGCACGGCCGCGACGAGCACGAAGACGCGGTTTTTCAGGCTCGCGGTGACCAGGGCGTTGAACAGGGCACCCATCAGCGGACCTGGTTCAGCAGGTCGGCACCCTGCACGACGATGCGCTGCTCGGCCTTGAGCCCGGCCAGCACCAGCACGCGGCCAGCGTCCAGCGGCTGCAGCCGGACCGGACGGGGCACGAAGCGCTCGGCGCTGACGTGGTCCCACACGGCCGAACCGCCGTTCGGCATCCGCACCACCGCCGTCCGGGGCAGCGCAAAGCCGCTCTCCTGCGTGGCGACGTTGGCGATCACCGTCACCGGGGCGCCGACCGACAGGGTGGCGGACGGGTTCTCAATGCGGAACTGCAGGGGCACCGCTCCCTGTCGCAGCACCAGCCCACGCCCGACGAAGCTGACCTTGATCGGCGTGCCGTCGGTCGCGCGGGCGGAGGCGCTGGTCATTTGGGCGGCGATGGCAGGGTCGAAGGCGATGGCCTCGATCCACAGCCGCTGGGGATCGACGATCTCGAACAGCACGTCCTTGCTCTCGACCACCTGGCCGGTCGTGACGTTGGCGACCGAGACGACGCCGGACACCGGGGCGCGCAGCACCTCGCCCTGAACCAGCGTGGGCGACAGGGCCGATCGCCGGGCCTGTGCGCCCGCCAGCTCGGAGCGTGCGTCGTCGATATCCTTGCCGGCGACGCTGCCTGCCAGGGCGTTGAGGCGGGTCACCTTCTGCTGGGCGATGCGGATCTGGGCGTCGAGTTCTGCGATCTGCGCCTGCAGCCCGCCCCGCTCCACCCCGGTAATTACAGGAACAATGGTCGCGAGCGCGTCCCCCTTCTGCACAACCTGGCCGACGTGAGCGAGATCGCTCCCGGCGCGCTGGACGCGGCCGCTCTGGGTGCTCTGGACTCGTCCGGCCGTGGCGGGGTCGGCGATCACCTGGCCGATCACCTGTACTGTCCGGGCCGACTGCGTCTGCGCTGCCAGAACGGTCCTGATCGCCAGCAGCCGTTGCGCGTCCTTCGGCATGGCGACGCTGCCATCGGGCAGGCGTCGCGGGGCGTCGGAGGCGACCACGGCCGGTGCCGGCCCGTCGCCATCGTCGGCGCCGCCATGGGCAAAGGCCGCGCCGGCCGCGACGACGCCGACCAGCAGCACTGCCGCACCGGACACCGCGCGCCATCGCCCCCGAGCGCGGACGGCCGTGACGGTCAGCATTCCGAGCACGAACGACAGGGCGGCCGTCACCGCGCCGCGCCGCGCACCGAGCACGCTCTCCACCAGCCCGCCTCCAATCGCGCCGCCCGGTGCCGCCGCGGTGTGCGGGGCCTCCGGAATGTCGATGCTGGCGGTCAGCAGGTCGCTCGCGTCGCCAGCGCTGACGGTGAAGGTGAGGTCGTGCTTGCCGGCCTGCCCAACCCAGGGCGCATGGACAAGATAGGTGCCGTCTTGCTGCGCCTCCGCCTTTTCCGAGCTATCCCCCTCGGCGACCTCGATGCTGCCGTCCGTGATCGGCTCATTGGTGGCGAAGCGGTCGAGGCTGACAACCAGGGCTTGGCCCCGGACGACGGCCACCAGCTCGAATTCTGCGGAGGCCGCCTCTGCCCGGGGCGCTGCACCGGGCAGAGCCGCCGCGGCAGGCTCTGCGTCGTCATGGCCCGCATGGGCGAAGGCTGGCGTTGGAATCGAGGCCAGCAGGCCGAGGGCCAAGCCAGCCAGTAACCGGATCGGCATTTTAGGGGTCCTCATGGCATTAGGCCTAACGCCTGGTTCAACCGTCCGCGGGCCTGGCGTGCCCCCACATCCGCCCGCTCGCGCGCGGCCTCCGCCTGGAATGCCAGCGTGCGCGCGCGGATCAGGTCCGCCAGCGGCGTGTTGCCCTCGGCAAACGACCGCTCGAACAGGCTGCGCTGCCGTTCGAACACCGTGGCGCGTTTGACGGCGAGGTCGCGCGTCGCCACGGCGCTGGCAAGCTCGATGCGGGCCCGGCGCTCGCCGCCGCCGAGCTCCCGCTCCAGCCGGGCGAGCATCGCAACGGCGTCGGTGTACTCCACCTCGGCCGCCGCACGGCGCGGCGCATTGCGCGTCTCGGTCGCGAACGGAAGGCGAAGCTGCAGTCCCAGCGAGTGGTCATAGACGTTGCCATTGATGTCGCGCGTTCGCCGGCCCACCAGCGCGACCTCGGGGCTGTCGCGCGTCTGGATGCCCGCCAGCTCCCGGTTGGCCTGCGCCACCTGCACGGCCCGCTGCGCCTCGACGACGCGGGGGTCCGACGGTCGGGCGACGGAGGCAGGCGGAGTTGGTTCATTCAACGCCGCCGTTTGCGGCTCCAAACCGGTCAGGGTGCGGTAATCGACCCGCGATGCGTCCAAGGCAGCGGTCTTCTCGGACAGGGCCGCCTCCGCCTCGATCCGGTCGGCGCTGGCGACTAGCAGCTCCGCCTCGGCGGCGTCGCGGCCGCGGACGCGGCGGGCAAGATCAGCCTCCAGGACGCGGGCGTCGCGCAGCCTCGCCTGGCTGGCCCGCTGGTCGGCCTCCGCTCCGGCCACGGCGGCGAGGGCCTCGCGAACCTGGCCCGCGACCTCCAGCAGTTGCCGCATCCCCTCAGCCTCAAGGCGAGATAGGTCCGCGTTGGCCGCATGAACCGAGGCGGTACCCTCTCCTGGCAGCCAGATCTGGGTGCCGAGCGACAGCTCCGCATCGCGCGCGTTGCGGTTGCGGATCACTTGGTCGGTGACATAGGCGGCGCCCAACGACGGCGCGCCCGGCAGGAATGCTGCCGCCGAGCGCTGCTTGGCGAGAACGAGGGCTTTCCGGGCCGCAGCGCCCTGCAGCCCCACGTTGCGCGACACCGCGGCATCCACGGCGGCGCGCAGCACGCGTGAGGACTCCGCGGGATCAAGCAGGCGAACGGAGGCTGCCCGCGCCGGTCCACGGGCGGCAGCAGCGCGGCTGCTGCGCGGCTGCGGGCCGGCCTGCGACGTCGCTTCGAGATCGGTCAGGCTCGGCCCCCCGGCACCCTGCAGAGACTGCAGCGGGGCCTGGCGGGGCGGGGCCGCACTGGGCAACGGCGGCACGGCGGTTGGCGCCCTGCTGGAAGCGGGCCCGCCCAGGGCGCTCGGACCCGGCGCCAGAATCGGCGACTGCGATTGGGCGGGCGCACCTGTGCTCAGGAAAGGCAGCAGGGCCAACCCGAGCAACCGAACCTTCACGCCGAGGCCTCGACGAAGAACGCGGTCCGAGAAGGGTCGCCGATGCACTGCCATGCCGCTGATCTAGCGATCGTATGGGCCAATCGCTCGTGTCAAAGTGTGTCAAGACGGGCAAGCTGGCCGCTCATGCGGCATAGTGTGCAGGGCATGGTCGCAGGAGCCGGAAAGCGGAATGAGCTGTGAGTTGGTCAATGCGGAGCCGCACCTCCTGGTCGTCGAGGACGACACCGGCACGCGCGCGTTGCTGACCCGATTCCTGCAGCAGAACGGCTTCCGTGCGACCGGCGCCCGCAATGGCCACGAGATGTGGGACGCGCTGAGGAGTGTGAGCATCGACCTGGTCCTGCTCGACCTCATGCTGCCCGGTGCCTCGGGGCTCGATCTGTGCCGGGCGATACGGCGCGAGGGCACCATCCCGATCATCATGGTCACGGCACGGGGCAGCGAGGCCGACCGGGTGCTGGGGCTGGAGCTGGGCGCGGACGACTACGTCCCGAAACCCTTCAGCCGGGCAGAGCTGCTGGCGCGTATCCGCGCCGTGCTCCGCCGCGGCAAGGCCATGGTGACGGCACCGTCCGGTGCCCGCGCCCGGCATCTTCGGTTCGCGTCCTGGGTGCTGGACACTGCGCGCCACGAGCTCATGGCGCCAGACGGCGCCGCCGTCGAACTCTCGGGCGCCGAGTACGCCGTGCTGCTCGCGTTCCTTGAACACCCGCAGCGCGTCATGACCCGCGACCGTATCCTCAAGCTCTCGCGCAACCGGATCGGCGAGGTGTTTGACCGCAGCGTCGATGTGCTGGTCAGCCGCCTGCGCCGCAAGCTGAGCGCGCCGGAGGAGGCGAGCGAACTCATCAAGACCGTCCGCGGCTCCGGCTATTTGTTCGCGGCTGAGGTCAGCCGGGAATGAGCGGTCTGTTGGCCAATTTCAGGCGGCACGCACTCGGCCTGCTATGGCCGCAGAGTTTGGGCGGGCGGACGATTTTGGTCCTCACGGCGGCGGTGGTCTTGGTGCACTTGGGCACCGTGCTGCTGTATCGCGACGAGGCGTCGAGCCAGGCGGACACGGTGTTCGCGGGCCAGGTCGCCGGCCGCCTGGCCACGGCGGCACGAGTGGTGACGGACACCGCCCTGCCGCAACGGGACGCCCGCGCGCACGCACTGTCCTCGCCCGGGCTGGATCTCCATTGGGGCGACCACGCGACCATCGCCGCCTTCTCTGGAGCACCCTCCGGCTCCGTGGCGCTGCCGAACTTCCGCCGCCGCATGGTGGAGCTGGCGCCCGACCTCGGTGAGGTCGCCGTACGGTTCGGCTCGGCCGATGCCATGGGCGGGCCGGCAATCCTGAACGGCTCCGTCCGGCTGGCCGACGACACGTTCCTGAACTTCGGCGCCACGCTCGCCGTAGCCGCGTCGCCCTGGACCACCCATTCCACCCTGTTCTCGACCACCCTAATGGCGTTCGGGGTCGTCGCGGTGGCGGCCATGCTGCTGCGTAGCCTGGTCCGCCCGCTGCGGCGGCTGGCGGCTGCTGCGGACGCGATCGGCCGCGGCCCGGATGTGCCAGTGACCGAAACCGGCCCGGACGAGGTGCGGCAGGTTGCGCAGGCATTCAACGGCATGCAGGCCCGCATCCAGCAGTTGATGCATGACCGGACCCAGGCGCTGGCCGCGGTGTCGCACGACCTGCGGACGCCGATCACCCGGCTGCGGCTGCAGGCCGGGTTCCTCGACGATCCGGAGATGCAGGCCGCGATCGACGCCGACCTGGAAGAGATGGAGGGCATGATCGAGGCGACCCTTGCCTACCTGCGCGGCGACGCCGAGACCGAGCCGAAGCAGGTGACGGACCTTGCCGCCCTGCTGTCCACGCTCACCGACAACGTGAGCGACGCTGGGGGTGCGGCTTCCTATGCCGGGCCGAACCACGTCGCCATCGAACTGCATTCA
>JANXVC010000484.1 GCA_025351925.1 Rhodospirillales bacterium
GCCACGATCAACGCGGGCGAGTTCATCAGCGCGACGGGCCTGTGGACCACCGACCGCGAGCACGGGCTGCAGTTCAAGGCAGCCCAGGTCACCACGACACAGCCGACGACGCTGGAGGGGATCGAGAAGTATCTCGGCTCCGGCATGATCCGCGGCATCGGCCCGACCTATGCCCGTGCCCTGGTGCGAGCGTTCGGCGAGGCGGTGTTCGACCTGATTGAGCAGGAGCCGGCGCGGCTGCGCGAGGTGACCGGCATCGGCGCCAAGCGGGCCGCGCGCATCGTCGCCGGCTGGGCCGAGCAGAAGGCGATCCGCGAGATCATGCTGTTCCTGCATGCGAACGGCGTCGGCACGTCGCGTGCGGTGCGCATCTTCAAGACCTACGGCCAGCAGGCGATCGCGCTGATCACCGAGAACCCCTACCGGCTCGCGCGCGACATTCGCGGCATTGGCTTTCGCACCGCCGACCAGGTCGCGGCCAAGCTCGGCATCGAGAAGACGGCGATGATCCGGGTGCGGGCCGGGCTGTCATTCGGCTTGGCCGAAGCGACGGGGCAGGGGCATTGCGGTCTGCCGGTGGCCGAGTTGACCCGCAGCACGTCCGAGCTGATCGAGGTGGACACAGCGCTGATCGGGACGGCGCTTGGGCTGGAGCTGCGGGACGGCGACCTCGTGGCCGACACCGTGGACGGCGAGGCTTGCGTGTTCCTGGCCGGGCTCTACCGCTCGGAGCAGTCGATCGCCGAGCGGCTGCGCCTGCTGTCCGAGGGCCACCCGCCCTGGCCTGTGATCGACGCAGGCCGTGCGATCCCCTGGGTGGAGCGCCGGACCGGGCTAGCCCTGGCGCCGAGCCAGATGGCAGCGCTGCGCCTGGCGGTGGCTTCCAAGGCGCTGGTGATCACGGGCGGTCCCGGTGTCGGCAAGACCACACTGGTGAACTCGATCTTGAAGGTGCTTGGCGCCAAAGGCGTCGAAGTGGCGCTGTGCGCGCCCACGGGCCGGGCCGCCAAGCGCCTGACGGAGAGCACCGGTCTCGAAGCCCGCACCATCCATCGCCTGCTCGAGGCCGACCCGAAGACGGGCGGGTTTAAGCGGGGCGAGACGCACCCGCTCGACTGCGCCCTGCTGGTGGTGGACGAGTGCAGCATGGTGGACGTGCCGCTGATGCGCAGTCTGCTGCAGGCGCTGCCGGACCGGGCGGCGCTGCTGCTGGTGGGCGACGTGGACCAGCTGCCGAGCGTGGGGCCGGGCCAGGTGCTGGCGGACGTGATCGGGTCGGGCGCCGTGCCGGTGATCCGGCTCACGGAAGTGTTCCGCCAGGCGGCCACGAGCCGGATCATCACCAACGCGCACCGCATCAACGCCGGACAAATGCCGGAGCTGACCGCGCCGGAGGGCTCGGACTTTTTCTTCGTGGACGCCCCCGAGCCGGAGGACGCGGTCCGCAAGCTGCTGGCTGTGGTCAGCTCCCGCGTGCCGGCGCGCTTCGGGCTCGACCCGGTGCGCGACGTCCAGGTGCTGTGCCCGATGAACCGCGGCAGCCTGGGCGCCCGCACGCTCAACATCGAGCTGCAGCGCGTGCTGAACCCGCCGGGGCCTGCGCGCGTCGAGCGGTTCGGCTGGACGTTCTGCCCCGGCGACAAGGTGATGCAGGTGGCCAACGACTACGAGCGCGACGTGTTCAACGGCGACCTCGGCATCATCACCGGCATCGACATGGAGGAGGGCGCGCTGACCGTCAGCTTCGAAGGACGCGCGGTGGAATACAACTTTGGCGAGCTGGACGAGCTGGTGCTGGCGTATGCGACGACGATCCACAAGGCGCAGGGGTCCGAGTATCCGGTGGTGGTGATCCCGCTCGCAACCCAGCACTACGCCATGCTGGCGCGCAACCTGCTGTATACCGGGGTCACGCGCGGCAAGCGGCTGGTGGTCATCGTCGGGCAGCGCAAGGCGCTGGCCATGGCGGTCCGCAACGGCGGTGCACGCCGGCGCTGGTCCAAGCTGCGCGAGTGGCTGCTGCCAGCCACCACGAGGAACTCGGCCAAACGCCGGGCGACGCTGGCGCACGCGGCGGAGAACGTGTAGGGAACGAACGCTGACCCATGCAGGCGACGCCGCGATCGATGTCCACCGCCGACCAGTTCGTCATCACGGAGAAGACCAGCCAGGCGCGCGATGTGCGGGCGGCGGTGGGCGGCCGCTACGGCCCGGTGCTGCCGGCCGAGGGCCACCTCATCGACCTGCTGGAGCCCGAGGACGTCGTGCCGGCGTGGAAGCGCTGGACCGCGACCCTGCTGCGGCCGGACGGGCTGTATGGCACCCGGCCGGCGACGGGCGGCAACAAGGCGTCCAAGCTCCAGGCCATCCGCGACGCGCTGCGCACGGCACAGCGGGTGTGGCTCGCGACCGACTGCGACCGCGAGGGCCAGCTGATCGGCCAGGAGATCCTGGAGCACTTCGGCTACCGGGGCGAGGTGCAGCGGGTCATGTTCACCGCCCAGGAC
>JANXVC010000498.1 GCA_025351925.1 Rhodospirillales bacterium
CTCCAAGTGGGGCGCTGACCTGTTCGCCGGCGTGCGCTCCGTCATCGGCACCGCCGCACGCCGTGGCATGGGCGCCTACCAGGCTATCCAGCAAACCCTACGCGGGCAGGCCACTCCCTACCCGGGTTGAGCAGAAACGTAATTTCTCTGATCTGACCGAACGTGACCTGCTCGCCCTCGCCATTTCCAGCGAGGAGGAGGACGGCCGCGTCTATGCCGACTTCGCCCATGAGCTGCGGGACGAGTATCCCGGCAGCGCCCAGATGTTCTCCGACATGGCGGCCGAGGAAAACGAGCATCGCCGCAAGCTGATCGACGTGTTCGCGGAGCGGTTCGGCCCGCACATCCCCCTCGTGCAGCGCCAGGAGGTACGGGGCTGGGTGCAGCGCAAGCCGGGCTGGCAGGTGCGCGCCATGGGCATCGACGCCGTGCGCCGGCACGTGCAGCAGATGGAGCAGGACGCCGGCCGCTTCTATCAGCAGGCAGCCTCTCGGACCTCGGATACCGGCATCCGCAAGCTGCTGGGTGACCTCGCCGAGGCCGAGCTCGAGCACGAGCACACCGCCGGCGCGATCGAGCAGCGGCGTCTGCCCGGCGAAACGCGCGTGGCCGAGGACGACGACGCCCGCAAGCGGTTCGTGCTGCAGATCATCCAGCCTGGCCTTGTGGGGCTGATGGACGGCTCGGTCTCGACGCTCGCCCCGGTGTTTGCCGCCGCCTTCGCGACGCACAACTCATGGAACGCCTTCCTGGTCGGCATGGCCGCTTCGCTCGGCGCCGGCATCTCGATGGGGTTCGCCGAGGCGCTGGCGGATGATGGCAAGCTGTCCGGCCGCGGCACGCCGCTGCTGCGCGGCCTGGTATGCGGGCTCATGACCATCGCCGGCGGCATCGGCCACACGCTGCCCTATTTGATTCCAGACTTCATCACCGCAACGGTCGTGTCGGTCATCGTGGTGGTGATCGAACTGGCGATCATCGCCTGGATCCAGTGGAAATACATGGACACCTCGCCGCTGTCCGCCGCGGCCAAAGTTATGCTCGGCGGCGCGCTGGTGCTCGCCACCGGCATCCTGATCGGCAGTGCCTAAGCAGACGCCTATCAGTCTGCGCACAGCCAGCAGCCCTGCTTGGGTCGCGTCCATTCCTTGCCCAACCCTGGGATGCCTGCTGAGGTAGCGCGTCCCAGGGAGTCGCCATGCTCACACTTTGCGGCATTGTCATCGTGGTCGCCGGCTTTGTCGCCGGCATCAACCCACTGCTCGTCGTCACCGTCGCGGCCCTCGCGACAGGGCTGGCGGCGGGGCTGGACATCGTGGCCGTGGTCTCCGCCCTCGGCCGCGCCTTCACCCAGAACCGCTACGTCGGCATCGTCTGGCTGGTGCTGCCGGTCATCGGCCTGCTGGAGCGCGCCGGGCTGCGCGAGCGGGCGCAGGCGCTGATCGCCCGTTCGCGCCAGGCGACCGCGGGCCGCCTGCTGATGCTGTATTTCGTGGTGCGCCAAGGGGCGGCGGCGCTCGGCCTGACCGCGCTGGGCGGCCATGCGCAGATGGTGCGTCCGCTGATCGCGCCGATGGCGGAGGCCGCCGCCGAGCGCCGCTTCGGCGCGATCACCCCCGCAACGCGCTTCCTAATCCGCGCCCACGCCGCCGCCGTGGACAACATCGCGGTGTTCTTCGGCGAGGACATCTTCATCGCCATCGCCTCCATCCTGCTGATCAAGGGCTTTCTGCAGACCAACGGCATCGACGTGCAGCCGCTGCAGCTCAGCGTCTGGGCAATGCCGACCGCGGCGCTGGCGCTGGTGGTGCATGTGGCCCGGCTGTTCCTGCTCGACCGCCGATTGCAGCGGGAGGCCGCGGCCGAGACCAAGGCCAGCGAGCGCGTGTCATGATCACTTTGCCGATGATCTACGCGCTGGCGGGCCTGATGTTCGCTGCCGTCGCCATCCAGGGCGCGCTGGACCGGGCCAACCCCCGCCGGTTCCTCAGCGCCGGCTTTTGGGGGCTGTACGCCGTCAACTTCTTGGCCGGCTCATACGTGCCGGATTTCGCCAACGGCGTGCTGGTCCTCGTCATGGTTGCGCTGGCGGCAATCGGGCTGGGCCGCGGGGCGCCGCCGACCACGACACCGGAGCAGCGCGCCGCCGGGGCCGCGCGGTTTGGCAATGCGCTTTTCGTGCCGGCGCTGCTGATCCCAGGCGTCACGCTGCTGGGCACGCTGCTGCTGAAATCGGTGGTGATCGGCGGTCGTCCGCTGATTGAGACGAACCAGGCGACGCTGGTCTCGCTCGGGCTCGGGGTGGTCGTCGCGCTGATCGCGGCCCTGGCCATGCTGCGCCCGCCGCCGCTGGCGCCGGTGCGGGAGGCGCGGCGGCTGGTCGAGACGATCGGCTGGGCGGCGGTGCTGCCGCAGATGCTGGCGGCGCTTGGCGCGGTGTTCGCCGTGGCGGGCGTGGGCACGGTGATCGCCGGGCTGCTGAACGACTACGTGCCGCTGGACACGCCGCTCCTGGCGGTTGCGGCCTATGCGCTGGGCATGGCGCTGTTTACCGCCATCATGGGCAACGCCTTCGCGGCCTTTCCGGTGATCACCGCCGCCATCGGGCTGCCGCTGGTCGTACATAAGTTCGGCGGCGACCCGGCGGTGGTCTGCGCACTCGGCATGCTCAGCGGCTTCTGCGGCACGCTGATCACGCCGATGGCCGCCAACTTCAACATCGTGCCGGCGGCGCTGCTGGAGCTGCCGGACCGCAACGGCGTGATCCGCGTGCAGATCCCCACCGCCCTGATCCTCCTGCTCGGGAACATCGTTCTCATGTATTTCCTGGCTTTTCCGCGATGATGCAGCTCACGCCCGAACTGGCAGGCCGGTTCGCCGCCATCGCCCTCGGCCACGTCGCCCGCGAGTATCCGCACAAGCTGGACCATGTGCTGGCCGGACCCGAGGACGTGCGCGGCCCGCGCGAGCTGCATCCGGTGTTCTACGGCAGCCTCGACTGGCACTCCTGCGTGCACGGCTACTGGATGCTGGCCACCTTATACCGGCGGTTTCCCGCGCTGCCGCAGGCGTTGGCGATCCGCGCTTTGTTCGATGAGCATCTCGCGTCGGGCCCGATTGCGGCCGAGTGCGCCTACCTGGACCGGCCAAGCGCGCGCGGGTTCGAGCGGCCCTATGGCTGGGCCTGGCTGCTGAAGCTCGCGGCCGAGCTGACGGGGCACGACACGCCGGAGGGCCGGGCGTGGTGCACCGCGCTGCAGCCGCTCGCGCAGGCCTTTGCGGCGCGGTTCACGGCATTCCTGCCGCTCGCGACGTATCCGATGCGCGCTGGCGTCCACAGCAATACGGCGTTCGCGGTCCGGCTGGCGCTGGACTACCCGGATGCGGCGCTCCGCCGGACGCTCGCCGACGCAGCGCGGCGCTGGTATGCCCACGACGCCGACTGCCAGGCCTGGGAGCCCGGCGGCGATGAGTTCCTTTCGCCCGCGCTGATTGAGGCGGAGTGCATGCGCGCCGTGCTGCCGGCGCAGGAGTTCGGCCCCTGGTTCGCCGGTTTCCTGCCGCGGCTGGACCAGGGGCAGCCGGCGGCGCTGTTCACCCCCGCCACCGTCAGCGACCGCAGCGACGGCAAGATCG
>JANXVC010000501.1 GCA_025351925.1 Rhodospirillales bacterium
TTGCCGATGGAATGGCTACGGAGGGCAGCGGTCATGGTGCCGCGTCCACAAGGCCGGACACATGATCGCAATCGACCTGCCCGTCAGAATTCTCATTTTTTCTCTTGCATCCCAGGGGCCGTCCACACATGCACCAACGCCCGGCAATGCCGAACGCCAGGCCCGCTACCGCGCCCGCCAACAGGCGCCACAGCCGTCTGCCGCCATCAGCCGCCGTTCCTCAACAGATCGCCGCAGTCGATCGCGGCGCTGGCACGATACCGTCGCCGAGCTGCTCGTATTGCAAACCGAGTACGCCGCCTGGTGCGATGCCCTGCCCGATAGTCTCCGCGACAGTGCAACTGCAGACGCGCTCCAGGAGATTGTCGATCTTGACCTCGATGTCCTCGCTTCCATCCAACCGCCGCGCGGCTACGGCCGCGACTAACCCGTAATCAGAAGCAAGTTCTCCAGAGACACCAACAAACTCACCATTCTGATTGTCGCGGAGCGGCAATCAGGCATTGCAACACCGATCTACAGCGACAATCATATGACCAGCCGCGCGATCAAAAACGTGCATCCTGATCGTCGCCAGCTTTCACCCAGATTGTCGCGCTACACATGAGCCCGCGCACGGCAAAATGCGCCAGCAGTAGGCCCCAGAACTCCTGGCGCACCAAGTCCGGGGTCTTGCTGCGCAGCACGACTTGCGCCCCGCGCAGCTGCGTCTTCAGCTCGGCCAGCGCGCCCTCGATCTCCCAGCGCTCGTGATAGAGGGCAGCCAAGTCCTTGGCAGGCGCCAATGCCGGGTCCAGGATCGTGGTCACCAGCCGATACAGCGGCTCCGCGTCAGCCACACCCTG
This sequence comes from Rhodospirillales bacterium, assembly GCA_025351925.1. GTDB lineage: Bacteria > Pseudomonadota > Alphaproteobacteria > Acetobacterales > Acetobacteraceae > CAHJXG01. The sequence goes on from JANXVC010000501.1 coordinate 846, forward strand.
CAGCCGGTATTCCACCACGCGCACCTGGACGCCATTGGTGGCGTGCCGCCGGTCCTTCTCGCTCGGGTAGACCATGGAGAGATAAGACCCGTCTGCCAGCACCGTCACGCGCGGCAGCCGCAGGTTGCCCTTCACCCGCCATAGTAGGTCGGCGCCGGTGGCGACCCCGGCCTGCCATAGCGCATGCCCGAAGAAATACCGGTCGGCCAGGCACAGCATGCCCACCCGCAGCGCCGGCACCACGTCATGAGCCAGCGTCGTCTCGCTGTCCGCGTAACGGCCCAGTTTGGCGCCGAACAGCACGTGCGTGCCGTTCTCCACTAGCGCCACGAAGCGGAGCTTCGGAAACGCACTCTCGCCAAGGCTGGCGCCTGGATAGCCGAAAGCGGTGCCGTTCTTGGCGGTGTCGGCCACATCCAGGCTTGAGCCGTCCAGGCTCACCAGCCGCCACCCTCGATACCAAGCCCCCTTGGTGGCGCGCGTCGCCACAGGCTGCACGACCTGCTCATACAACCGGCGCAGAGGCATCTCGCCCAAACGGCTGCGCGCCTGCGAGATGCCGCTCTTGCCCGCGACCTTGACCGCCTCCGTGCCCCAGAGCCAGCGCAGCCCCTCCAACAAGCAGCGCAGCACCTCGCGGGTGCTGGACCCCATGTAGAGCGCCATCGCGATGGCGTAGTAGACCATCACCTGCGCCGGCAAGTCGCGCTCGCGCTCGCTCGCCTTGCCGGTCTCGGCCAAGACCTGCTGCACCCGGTCGGACGGGAATGTCTTGGCGATCACGCCAAGACTGATGTGATCAGTCACACGAACGCCGGCCGGAAGGCCGGCAGGAACACGCGCCATCGCTGTCGATCCTAGAAAACTCGACCGGTAATCTAGGGCGCCTCGAAGCCTAAGTGAACAGTATTGGGCTTAGGCTGGATGTCACCAACTTTCCGTATTTCAACCAAAATACGGAAACTTCGAGCTACTGCAGTCCGATTTCTTTGGCTCGTTGGGAGCGAGACCTGGGCGGTGTTGTTATGGTCGGCTCAGTGGACCAACCGGGTCACCATCGTGTCGGTTTGCCAATAAGCCATTTGCTTTGGTTGTCGATTGCTTCAATGTTGGCAGTAGGCCTATGTTTCAGAAAATCGTAGCTGCTCATCTCCCCCATTGGTTCGTAGTGTTTGGCGCGGTGCGTGAGGCGGCTTGACGTGACCCTGGCGTTTGGGATTCAAGGCTGGGATGACCGAACTTCCTCATCTCAGCCAGCTGACGCACGAGGAGAAGGACGCGCTGATCCGGGCGTTGTGGGCGCAGGTTCAGGCGCTGACCGCGCAGGTCCAAACACTGGCGGCGCGGGTGGCGGAGCTGGAAGCAAGGCTCGGAGAGCCTCTGAAGACGCCGGACAACTCCAGCTTACCGCCGTCGAAAGGCCAGAAGCCCAACCGGCCAGAAAAGACCAAGCGCCATGGCCCGCGTCCGGGAAGCGTGGGCCGCATGGGTGGCGGGCGGGCGTTGACCGAGAACCCTGACGAGATCGTCGCTGCCCGGCCGGTGCGGTGCGCGCACTTTCAGGCGGCGTTCGGCGAGGCGGACCAGGTGCTGCATGGGCGCTACGACAAGATCGACCTGCCCCCTGTGGCACCCGTGGTGACGCGGGTGGAGCAGTATGCCGGCCGTTGCCGGTGCTGCGGGGCCACGACGCTGGCGCCGGTGCCGGAGGGCCTGGAGCCAGGCACCCCGTTCAGCGTCGGCATCGTGGCGCTGGCGATGTATCTGCGTTTCGTGCACGCGATCAGCTACCAGCGGCTGAGCCGGCTGTTGCTGGAGCTGTTCGGCCTGAGCATCAGCGAGGGCGCGCTCGACGCCGCGTTCCGCCGCGGCAAGCCGCTGTTCGATGCCGACGTGGCCAGCATCCTCGCGCGCCTGCGCTGCGCCCGCGTGATCTGCTCGGACGAGACCAGCGTGCGCATCGATGGCCGCACGTGCTGTTGGTGTGGACGGCCCCCGACGGCATCGGGTGTGCCAGAGTGAGGTCGGTGTTGATCTCAAACAAAGGAGACCGTCCGTGGACCAGATTAGCCGAATTGGAATGGACACGTCGAAGCATGTTTTCCAGCTTCACGGGGTGAACGCCGCCGAAGAGGTGGTTTTGCGCAAGAAGCTGCGGCGCAAGGAGATGGTGGCGTTCTTCGAGAAGCTTGCGCCGACGGTGATCGCGATCGAAGCCTGCGGTGCGAGCCATCATTGGGCACGGCTGCTGCAATCGTTTGGGCATACGGTGAAGTTGATCCCGCCTCAGCTGGTCAAGCCCTACGTCAAGCGGGGCAAGAACGATGCGGCCGACGCCGAGGCGCTGTGTGAGGCGATGAGCCGGCCGACGATGCGCTTCGTGCCGGTCAAGTCGCCTGAGCAGCAGGCGGCGTTGATGCTGGTCAGCGTGCGTGACCGGCTGATCCGCAATCGCACGCAGCTGGGCAACGCCATCCGCGGTCATGCCGCCGAGTTCGGCCTCACTGCCGCGAAGGGCATGGCCCACCTGGTTCCGCTGCTCAATCGCATCCAGGCCGATGAGGGTCTGCCTGCCTTGGCTCGGGAGCTGTTTGCCATGCAGGCCAAGGAATACGAGCAGCTGCAGACGCAGATCGCCGAGGTCGATGCCCAGCTCATGGCCCGGCATCGGGCCGACGAGTGCCGCCGGCGTCTTGCCAAGATCCCCGGCGTCGGCCCGGTCGGCGCGATGCTGCTGAGGATGAAGACCCCGGAGCCCGAGCTGTTCCGATCGGGGCGGCAGTTCGCGGCCTGGATCGGCCTGACGCCCAGGGATCACTCGACCGCGGGCAAGGTGAGGCTCGGCGTCATCACGCGAGCCGGCGACGAAGGGTTGCGCAGCGTGCTGGTCGTCGGGGCGACCGCCGTGATCCAGCAGGCGCAACGCCGCGGAACGGCGTCGCCTTGGCTGGCCGCGCTGCTCAAGCGCAAGTCGCCGAAGCTGGCCGCCGTGGCGCTGGCCAACAAGACGGCGCGCATCGCGTGGAAGCTGATGCTGACGGGGGAAGACTATAGCGCAATACCTGCGCCCGCCGCTGTGGCCGGCGCGGCCTAGAGATCGGCCAGACACGGGGAGCACCTGAACTGCAACCGTGCTGAGCTGATGCCAGAACTTGCAAGATGATAAGCAGATGGTGCGATCGATCGATCCACGACGCGGGACACTCCGTCAATTCCAGTGGCCCTCCATGAGGCCGTCATGCTGTTTGGAACCCTTGTCGCGGAAACCATCTTGGCCAGCGCTCATGTGCGAGCGCACCGGAAGGCCGGACATATGGACGCAAGCGATCTGATCAAAGCCCTGCAAAACACCTTGCGAGGAGGGGGCCGTCCACATATGCGAGGAGGGGGCCGTCCACATATGGAATTGGGTGTTTCAGAACGACGAGGTGGTCATCCACGTCGTCCGCAACAGCCGTGGCGCAGGCGTCGTCCGAGAGGTGCTGGACGGGCATCGTCCGGCGCTCTGGGTGTCCGACCTCTACGGCGCGCAGCAGGGCCATGCCGAGGAGTGGCAGATCTGCCTGGCCCATCAACTCCGTGACTGCGCCTACGCCATCGAGGCCGGCGACGCAGTGTTCGCGCCGCGCATGAAGGCGCTGCTGCTGCGCGCCGTCGTGCTCGCCAGGCGCAGCCGCGGCTTGGCCCCGAGCACCCGGCGCGAATACCGCCGGCGCCTCGAATGCGCGCTCGACGCCGTCATGGCGCTCGCACCCACCCACCGCGACGGCCAGCGCCTGCGGAAGCGCTACGGCAAGCTCCGCTCGCACTTGTTCACCTTCCTCGACCATCCCGAGGTGCCGGCCGACAACAACGGATCCGAACGGGAACTGCGGCCCACCGCTACCTACCGCAAGGTCACCGGCGGGTTTCGCTCCGATTGGGGCGCTGACTTGTTCGCCGGCGTGCGCTCCGTCATCGGCACTGCCGCACGTCGCGGCGTGGGCGCCTACCAAGCTATCCAACAAACCCTATGTGGGCAGGCCGCCACCAACCCGGGTTGAGCAGAAACCCAGCTCTTGCCCCCTTCCTTGACGATCGCCGTCCCTTCGGTCTTGGCCAGCATGTAAACGTCGAAGGTCCATTGTACCGTGTTGGGCGAGCACTGCGATCCCGTCAGGTCCGTGGTGGCGGCGGCAGAGGTGATCAGGACCTTGTTCTTCTCCCGCGTCACCGAGTTCACCGCGAGCGCCACGGACGAGACGGGCAGGTCGATCACCGCATCGACGCCGGAGTCGCACCATTGGCGAGCGATGGCG
>JANXVC010000515.1 GCA_025351925.1 Rhodospirillales bacterium
GCCGGCTTCCAGCGCGCCGTAGCCGAAGTGCTGGCCGACCGCGCCCGTCACGCGATGGCGATGATGCCCGAGGCCCGCCTGCTGGTCGTCGCCGGCGGCGTCGCGGCCAACGCGGCGGTATGCACGGCGCTGGGTGCGGCGGCGTTGGCCCGCGGCGTGACGTTGGTCGCTCCTCCGGTGCGGCTGTGCACGGACAACGCCGTTATGGTGGCCTGGACCGGCATCGAACGCCTGCGGCTGGGGCTGACCGACGCGCTGGACGTCGCCCCACGCCCGCGCTGGCCGTTGGCCGAGCTGTTGCCTGCGTGAACTACCGGCACGCATTCCACGCCGGCAACCCGGCCGACTGCATGAAGCATGCGCTGCTGGTCTGGATGCTGCGCGCCCTGGCCCGCAAACCCGCGCCGCTGTTCGTGCTGGACACCCATGCCGGCCTGGGCCGCTACGACCTGCTGTCCGACCCGGCGGAGCGCACCGGCGAGTGGCGCGCCGGCATCGCCCGCCTGCTGAATGAACCGCCGGCGCCGCTCGCGGACTACGTGGCGCTGGTGGAGCGTTTGGGCCTTTATCCCGGCTCCCCGGCGCTGATCCGCGCTTTGCTGCGCCCCGACGACCGGCTGGCCTGCTGCGAGCTGCATCCCGAGGACCACGCGGCGCTCGCCCGGCTGTTCCGCGGGGACCGGCAGGTGGCGGTGCACTTGCGGGACGGCTATGCGGCCATTGGCGCGCTGCTGCCGCCGCGGCAGGCGCGCGGGCTGATACTGATCGACCCGCCGTATGAGGCGCCGGGCGAGTTCGACCGCGTGCTGACGGGGCTGCAGGCGGGCGCGGCACGCTTCGCCGCCGGGGTGTATGCCGCCTGGTATCCGATCAAGCATCGCAGCCCCATCCGCGCCTTCCACGAGGCCGTGCGCGGGGCCGGGCTGCGCGACGTTGTCTGCGCCGAGATGTGGTGGCGCGAGCCGACCGATCCCGTCCGCCTGAACGGCTGCGGCCTGCTGGTCCGCAACCCGCCCTGGGGTTTCGGGGGTGCGGCGGCCGATATCCTGGCGGCGCTGCTCGGCCGGCTGGACGACAAGCAGCCCGGCCATGGCCACCTGATTGTGCGGCTGACCGATGAGTAGGCTCCTGGTCGTGGGCGCCGGGGCCTGGGGCACCGCCCTGGCGCTGCATGCCGCACGGGCGGGGCAGCAGGTCACGCTATGGGCGCGCGATCCGGCACCAATTCTGGCCACTCGGCACAGCCCGCGCCTGCCAGGCCATCGCCTGCCCGACGACATCTCGGTCACCAGCCAACTCGGCGAAGCGGCGTTCGACGCCGCGCTGCTGGCGGTTCCAACGCAGCATCTTGCCGCGGTGGCCGCCATGCTGCCCGGAAACGCGCCCATGGTGGCCTGCGCCAAGGGGCTGGAAGCCGGCACGCATCGCCTGCCGTTGGAGATCCTCGCCGACCTTCATCCGAACCGTCCGGCCGCAGTGCTGACCGGTCCGAACTTCGCGCACGAGGTCGCGGCCGGGTTGCCCGCGGCGGCGGTGCTCGCGGCAAGCGACGGCGCACTCCGCGCCACGTTGGCGCGGATGATCGGCAGCCCAACGCTGCGCATCTATGGCAACGACGATCCGGTCGGCGCGCAGTGGGGCGGGGCCGCAAAGAACGTGATCGCCATTGCCGCCGGGGCCGTCATCGGCGCTGGGCTGGGGGAGAACGCCCGCGCGGCGCTGATCACGCGGGGTCTGGCGGAACTGGGCCGGCTGGTGGTGGCGCTCGGCGGTCGGGCAGAGACGGTGGCGGGGCTGTCGGGCCTGGGCGACCTGCTGCTGACCTGCACGGGGCCGATGAGCCGCAACTACTCGCTGGGCCTGGCACTCGGCCAAGGGACGGCGTTGCTGGACATCCTCGCAGCTCGTAGCGCGGTGACCGAGGGCGTCGCCACCGCTCCAGCGCTAATTGCGCGGGCGGCCGGGGTCGATCTGCCGGTCTGCTCCGCCGTGGCAGCGCTGCTGGACGGCCGGCTGCGGCTGGACGAGGCCATCGCCGCCCTGTTGGCCCGGCCGCGGCGGGACGAGTAGCCATGTTCCGCGGCATCGTGACCGTCGGCGGCTGGACCATGGCGAGCCGCGTGCTGGGGTTCCTGCGCGACATGCTGCTTGCTTCGCTGGCCGGCACCGGACCGGTCGCCGATGCGTTTTTCATCGCGCTGCGCCTGCCCAACCTGTTTCGCCGGCTGTTCGGCGAGGGCGCCTTCAACGCGGCCTTCGTGCCGGAGTTCAGCGGCATCCTGGCGACCGACGGCGCACCCTCGGCCAAGCAGTTCGCCCAGGAGGCGATCGCCGCGCTGGCATTCTGGCTGCTGCTGGTGACTCTCCTCGGCGAGCTGTTCATGCCGCAGCTGATGGCGCTGCTGGCTCCAGGCTTCCAAGCCATACCGGGCAAGGCCGCGCTCACGGTTGAGCTGGCGCGCATCACCTTCCCCTATCTCTTCCTGATCTGCCTTGCCGCCCTGCTGTCGGGCGTGCTGAACGGCCTCGACCGATTCGCCGCTGCTGCCGCGGCGCCGCTGGTGTTCAACGGCGTGTCGATCGCGGCCATGCTGCTGCTGACGCCCTATGTGCCTACCGTCGGGCACTCGCTGGCCTGGGGCGTCACGGTGTCGGGCGTGCTGCAATTGGCGCTGCTGGGCTGGGCGGTGCGGCGGGCCGGCATGGTGCTGCATATCCCGCGTCCGCGCATGACGCCGCGTATGGCGCTGCTGCTGCGCCGGATGGGTCCGGGGCTGATTGGCGCCGGGGTCACGCAGCTCAATTTGGCGGTGGACGTGGTAATCGTCAGCCTGCTGCCGCCGGGGTCGGCGTCGCTGCTGTACTATGCGGACCGGGTGAACCAACTGCCTCTCGGAGTGATCGGCACCGCGGTCGGCACGGCGCTGCTGCCGCTATTGTCGCGGCAGGCCCGGTCGGGGGACACCGCCGGGGCGATCGCGACGCTGAACCGGGCGTTGGAGATCAGCCTCGTGCTCACCCTGCCGGCGGCGCTCGCCCTCGCCGTGGCGGGGCAGCCGATTATGCTCGTGCTGTTCGGCCGCGGCGCGTTCGACGCCACCAGCGCCCTGCTGAGCGCGCAGTCGCTTGCTGCCTATGCGTTCGGCCTGCCGGCGTTCGTCGTGCTGAAGGTGCTGGTTCCGGCGTTCTTCGCCCATGGCGATACCGGGACGCCGGTGCGGGTCGGCATGATTGCGATCGCGCTGAACCTCGTGCTGAACCTGCTGTTCATGGTGCCGCTCGCGCATGCCGGCCCGGCGCTGGCCACCAGCCTGTCGGCGATCTTCAACGTCCTGACGCTCGCGGTCCTGCTCAGCCGTCGCGGCCGGCTTGCCCTGGACCAAAGGCTGCGCCGGCGGCTGCCGCGGATGGCGCTGGCGGCGCTGGCGATGGCGACGGCGCTGTGGCTCGCCGAACGCACGGTGTTTGCCGAGCTGGGCACGACCACCGGACTGCGCTGGCTGGCGCTGGCGGCGCTGGTCGGTTTCGGGCTCGCCGCCTATGCCGCGGCAGGGCAAATCCTCGGTGCATTTGATGTGTGGCAGCTGCTCGGCGTGCTGCGGCGGCGCGGTCGGAACTGATGGAGTCTTGACCGAACCCGGCGGGACAGGGACAACGCCGCCCATGCAACGCATCTTTTCCGGCATCCAGCCGTCCGGCGTGCCTACCCTCGGCAACTACCTCGGCGCGATCCGCAATTGGGTCGCGCTGCAGCAGGACCACGAGTGCCTGTTCTGCGTCGTGAACATGCACGCGATCACCGTCTGGCAGGACCCGGCCACGCTGCGGTCTGCCACGCGAGAGCTGGCCGCGTCGTTCATCGCATGCGGTATCAATCCCGAGGCGCATGTCCTGTTCCACCAGTCCGCGGTGCCGGCGCACGTGCGGCTTAGCTGGATTTTCAACTGCGTGGCCCGGCTCGGCTGGCTGAACCGCATGACGCAGTTCAAGGATAAGGCTGGCAAGGACCGCGAGCAGGTGTCAGCCGGGCTGTATGTCTATCCAAATCTGATGGCGGCCGACATCCACGCCTATCACGCGACCCGTGTTCCCGTGGGCGACGACCAGCGGCAGCATCTGGAACTGGCGAACGATATCGGTCAGAAGTTCAATCACGATTACGGCGTGGAATTCTTTCCGACGATCGAGCCGCTGATCCTAGGTCCGGCTGCCCGGGTCATGAGCCTGCGCGACGGCAGCAAGAAGATGTCGAAATCGGACCCATCGGATCAGAGCCGCATCAACCTGACGGACGACGCCGACACAATCGCACTGAAGATCCGCCGTGCCCGGACCGATGCCGAGCCGCTGCCATCTGAAACACAGGGCTTGGAGGGCCGGCCCGAAGCCCGGAACCTCGTCGGAATTATGGCTGCATTGTTGGATCAGGATGCCGCGACCGTGCTGCAGGACCAAGGCGGCAAAGGATTCGGCGTATTCAAAGAAAGCCTGGCCGCTCTGCTGATCGAAAAGCTTGCACCGATCGCCACTGAAACGCAGCGTCTTCTAGCCGATCCTGGAACCCTCGATGCCATACTCCGGAACGGCGCCGCCCGGGCATCGGCGATTGCCGACCCCATCGTGAGTGAGGCAGAGCGGCTGGTCGGCTTTCTAAAAGTCTAGTTTTGACCCGATCCCACGTCGCTGGGACCGGGCCCGCTTCTACGATTCAACGACGGCGATAGACAACCCGCGGCGCCGGCTTGGTCGCCATGGCAATCAGGAAGCCAATGCCTGCCGCAACCAAGATGGCAGTAATCGGACGCTGATCGACTTGCTCGGCGATATAGTCGCCAGCCTCCTCGAGCTGATCCAGCATCTGTGAACCATAGTCGCTTGCCTGATCACCCGCCTGTCCCGCAAAATTCCGTACGCTGTCTTTGGCCTGCCCATAAGTGCGCTGTGCGCTGCCGGAAAAGCGGTCCATCGCACCGTCGGCCTGCATCTTCCGGTCCCCGGTCAGGTCACCGACTGCACTCTCGACCTTACCGCCGACCTTGCGGGCCGCGCCTTCAAAACGATTCTCGTCCATCGTCGATATCCTCACGTGTTGTCGATGCATCTTGAAACCCGCTAAAGGCGAGACGGTTCCATAATGCCATTGATGTATGATGCGGCGACCGCGCTTGCGACGTGCGCCCGCCTTGAGACATGCGCCTATCGTGATACATTCATCCCATCAGCGCGGAGCGTCGGCTATGTACACGCAAGCCCTTAACACTTCAGGCTCAGCATCGCGCTTGGAGGTTCGTTCCGACGAAGATCCGGAGCGTATGGCGCGTTTCCAGGCCCGCATCGACGCAGAGGACCGCATCGAGGCAAATGATTGGATGCCAGAGGCCTACCGCCGGACCCTGATCCGCCAGATCAGCCAGCATGCGCACAGCGAGATCGTCGGCCAGCTGCCCGAGGGACGCTGGCTGACCCGCGCACCCAGCCTGCGGCGTAAGGCGGCGCTGCTGGCCAAGGTGCAGGACGAGTGCGGGCACGGTCTGTATCTTTATGCGGCTGCGGAGACGCTCGGCATCTCGCGCGAGGACCTTACCGAGCAGCTGCTGTCGGGACGTGCCAAGTACAGCAGCATCTTCAACTACCCGGCGCTGACCTGGGCGGATATCGGCGCCATCGGCTGGCTGGTGGACGGCGCAGCGATCATGAACCAAATCCCGCTTTGCCGCTGCAGCTACGGCCCGTATGCCCGCGCGATGGTGCGGGTCTGCAAGGAAGAGAGTTTCCATCAGCGCCAGGGCTACGAGATCATGCTGACGCTCTGCCGCGGCACGCCCGAGCAGAAGGCCATGGCGCAGGATGCGCTGAACCGCTGGTGGTGGCCGGCGATGATGATGTTCGGACCGCCCGACAGCCAAAGCCAGCACTCCGACACCAGCATGGCCTGGAAGATCAAGCGTTTCACCAATGACGAGCTGCGCCAGCGTTTCGTCGATGCCATGGTGCCGCAGGCACGCATCCTGGGCATCGAGGTGCCGGACCTGGACCTCGCTTGGGACGAGGCGACCCAGCATTTCAGCTTCGGCGTGATTGACTGGGAAGAATTTCGGCAGGTGCTGGCGGGCAACGGTCCCTGCAACCGGGAACGCCTGACCGACCGGAACGAGGCGCATGCGGATGGTGCCTGGGTGCGCGAGGCGGCGCTGGCGCACGCGGAGAAACGCCGGGCACGGAAGATTGCGGCGTGACCGAACAGCGGACACCGCTCTGGGAGGTGTTCATCCGCAGCCGCAACGGCCTGGCGCATAAGCATGCCGGCAGCGTGCACGCGGCCGATGCCGAGATGGCGCTGCAGGCGGCGCGGGACGTCTATACCCGGCGCGGCGAAGGCTTGTCATTATGGGTGGTACCAAGCGACGCCATCACCGCCAGCGACCCGGCCGACAAAGGCATGCTGTTTGAGCCGACATCCAGCAAAATCTATCGGCATCCGACCTTCTATAAAGTGCCGGACGACGTCGGCCACATGTGATGGTCCCGGTTTCGTGACAACCACCAGCATCAAGGTCATCGAGACGCCGCTGGTATTGTTTACGCTGCGCCGGGCCGATGACGCCGTGATCCTGGGTCACCGCCTGTCCGAATGGTGCGGCCATGCGCCGACCATGGAGGAGGACATGGCGCTGGCCAACATGGGCCTCGACCTGCTGGGCCAGGCGCGCAGCCTGTATAGCTATGCGGCCGAGACGGAGGACGGCGGGCACGACGAAGACGACCTCGCCTATCTGCGCGACGCGCCACAGTTTCAGAACCTGCTTTTGCTGGAGCAGCCGAACGGCGATTTCGCCGTGACCATCGTCCGGCAGTTCCTCTATGCCGCCTACGTCGATCCGTGGTGGCGCGCCATGATGGCGTCCACGGACCCGACTCTGGCCGCCATCGCCGCCAAGGCAGAGAAGGAAACCGCCTACCACCTGCGCCATGCGGCGGAGTGGCTGATCCGGTTGGGCGACGGCACCGCCGAGAGCCATCGCCGGGCCCAGGAGGCGCTCGACCAGCTCTGGCCCTATGTCGGCGAGATGTTCGAGCCCGGCGACGAGGCCGGCCTGGTCGCAGCCGGGATTGCCGCCGATCCCGCCGCGTTGCGTCCGGCGTTCGACGCGACGGTCGCCAGCGTGCTGGACCAGGCAACCCTGCGCCCTCCCGCCAGCGCTTGGGCGCAGCGCGGCGGGCGGCAGGGCCGTCATTCCGAGCATTTGGGTTTCCTGCTGGCAGAAATGCAGCATCTGCAGCGCAGCCATCCGGGCGCGATGTGGTAGCCGCACGCGACGTTGTCACCAGCCTGCGGGACCGCGCCTGGGCCGCCGCCGCCGAGGTCACCGACCCCGAGGTCCCAGTGCTGACCATCGCCGACCTCGGCGTGCTCCGCGATGTCACCGAGACGCCGGACGGAGTCGAGGTGCTGATCACGCCGACCTACTCCGGCTGCGCCGCCATGGGCGTGATCGCCATCGAGGTCGAGTTGGCGCTGGCCCGCGCCGGCATCCCCGGCCGGGTCCGTACGGTGCTGACCCCGGCCTGGACGACGGACTGGATGAGCGAGGACGGACGCCGCAAGCTGCTGGAGTATGGCATCGCGCCGCCGGGCAAGGGGAGCGGCCGGCGTGCGCTGTTCGGCACGGATGAGGTCGCCTGCCCGCGCTGCGGATCGGACGACACGGCGGTGCTGGCGGAGTTCGGCTCGACTTCATGCAAGGCGCTCTGGCGCTGCCGGACCTGCCGGGAGCCGTTCGACTACTTCAAGTGTCACTGATGCGCTTCGAGGCGCTGCGGATCGCCGACATACGCCAGGAGACCGCCGACACCATCAGCGTCGCCTTTGCGGTGCCGGACGATCGGCAGCCGCATTTCGCCTACCGGCCCGGGCAATACCTGACGCTGCGCACCCATTTGGATGGCGAGGAGCTGCGGCGGTCGTATTCGATCTGCTCGGGCCTCGACGACGGCGAGCTGCGGGTGGCGATCAAGCGGGTCGATGACGGCCGCTTCTCCGCCTGGGCGCACGGCGCGCTGCGGGTGGACGAGGCGGTGGACGTCATTCCGCCGGCCGGCCGATTTGGCATGGCCCTCGCGCCCGATGCTGCGCGGACCGTACTCGGCGTGGCGGCCGGGTCGGGCATCACGCCGATCCTGTCGATCCTGAAATCCGTGCTCACCCGGGAGCCGCGCAGCCAGTTCATCCTGTTGTATGGCAGCCGCGCCACCGGCCAGATCATCTTCCGCGAACAGCTTGAAGAGCTGAAGGACCGCTTCATGGGCCGTCTGTCGGTCGTTCACGTGCTGTCCCGGGAGCAGCAGGACGTGCCGGTGCTGAATGGGCGGCTCGACGGCTCCAAGGTTAGGCGTCTGCTCGGCGGCCTTGCTGCCGTTCCAGCCATCGACCACGCCTTCCTGTGCGGGCCCGACAGCATGATCGACGAGGTCCGAACGGCGCTCGCCGACGCCGGCCTGCACAGGGACCGCATCCATAGCGAGCGGTTTACTGCGTCCGCCCCGGCCGTTGCTCCGATCCGTAAACCCGTGTCGCCCGTGGAACTGCCGCATGCGGTTGCAACGATCATCGCCGATGGCGTGCGAACCGATGTTGCCATCGCCGCCGATGACACCGTGCTGGAGGCGGCGCTGCGGGCTGGCCTGGACCTGCCATATTCGTGCCGCGGCGGGATGTGCAGCACGTGCCGGGCGCGGGTGACCGCCGGCAGCGTGCAGATGGACGTTAACTACGCGTTGGAGCCTTGGGAGACTGCAGCCGGCTATGTCCTGACCTGCCAAGCCCATCCCACGACGGAGCGGCTGATGGTGGATTACGATCACGTGTAGCTGAGCATCGTTGCACCCAATCGCGCCGCGCGTTCAGGGTCGCGAGGGGTGCTTTCTCTGCCATGCCTGCGCGGGCTTTCCAGCGACCGTGAGCGACAGCACCGCCGTCAGCCTGCCGGAGGCCGCCGGGTCCAGCATCAAGTCTCACGACTGCTTCATGGGCTGCCCCGACAGGGCCGGAGCGGCGGGCGTCGCTCAATCTAGCAATCCCGTGATCGTTGTAGCGATGCACCCAGTCGCGCAGCGTCTGCCGGTCTATGCCGCACACCTGCGCTGCTTCCACGAGCGCAACACTACTCGCGAGAGCCCGAGCGATCATTCCTCTTCAAATTTAGAAGAAATTGGCGGAGGGGATGAGATTCGAACTCACGGTACGGCTTGACACCGTACGGCGGTTTAGCAAACCGCTGCCTTCAGCCACTCGGCCACCCCTCCGCCGGGGTCGTCATTGCACAGCGTTTGCCAAGCGGTTCTAAGCGCTCCCGCCCGGGCCGTCAAACAGGTTTGCCGTCAGACAAGTTTCAGGAAAGCGCAACGCTGAAGCCGCGCTGCACCGCCGGTCGGGCCATCAGCGCCTCATACCAGCGCTTTGCGTTCGGGAACTCGTCTAAATTGACCCGGTGTCGCTCGTGCCGCCAAGCCCAGCTCAAAATCGCGAAATCGGCAATTGATAGCGCGCCGGCGACATACTCAGCCTTGGCAAGGCGCCGGTCGAGCACGCCGTATAGCCGTATCGCTTCCTTGCTGTAGCGCGCCAGGCCATAGCGCTGGTCCTCGCCGTTCACCGTCAGGAAATGGTGCACCTGGCCGAGCATCGGGCCAAAACCGCCCATCTGCCACATCAGCCACTCCAGCACCGGCACCCGTTCGCGCAGGTTGGTCGGCATGAACTGGCCGGTCTTTTCGGCGAGATACAACAGAATGGCGCCGGACTCGAACACCGACAACGGCGCGCCGCCCGGCCCCTCGGGGTCGATGATGGCCGGAATACGGTTGTTCGGGCTGATCGCCAGGAACTTCGGCTTGAACTGCTGGTCTTTGGTGATGTCCACCACGTGGACGGAATACGGCAGCCCCATCTCCTCGAGCACCACGCTGACCTTGCGGCCGTTGGGGGTGTTGTAGGCGTGCAGCTCGATCATCGCGCGTCCTATGCCGAAAGCCGTTGCTTTAGCGCTTCGTTAACCAGCGCCGGGTTACCCTTCCCCGCCATGGCCTTCATCACCTGTCCCACAAAAAACCCGAACAGCTTATCCTTGCCGCCCCGGTACTCCGCAAGCTTGTCCGGGTTCGCCGTCAGCACGGCATCTACCGCCTGGTCGATCGCCCCGGTATCGGTCACCTGGCGCAGCCCCTTGCTCTCGACGATGCTGCCCGGCGCCTCGCCCGTGTCCACCATCGCCTCGAACACCTCCTTGGCGATGCGGCCGTTGATGGTGCGGTCGGCCAGCAGGTCCAGCAGCTGACCCAGCGCCGCCGCCGATACCGGACTGTCGCCAATGCTGCGCCCAGTGCGGTTCAGCGCCGCGAAGAAGTCTCCCATCATCCAGTTCGCCGCCAACTTCGCGTCCCGCCCGGCCGCCACGGTCTCATAGAACGCCGCCGTCTCCTGATCCGCCACCAGCACCGCGGCGTCATACGGCGACAATCCGTGCTCCACGACGAACCGCGCTCGCTTTGCGTCCGGCAGCTCCGGCAGCCCGGCGCGCAGTCCGGCCACCCAGGCCTCATCCAGCACCAGCGGCAGCAGGTCCGGGTCCGGGAAATACCGGTAATCGTGCGCGTCCTCCTTGCTCCGCAGGCTGCGGGTCTCGCCGCGGGAGGGATCGAACAGCCGGGTCTCCTGCTCCACCGTGCCGCCGGACTCCCAGACCTCAACCTGGCGCGCCGCCTCCGCCTCGATCGCCTGCATGACGAAGCGGACGGAGTTCACGTTCTTCACCTCGCACCGCGTGCGGAACGGCTCGCCGTGCCGGCGCACCGACACATTCACGTCGGCGCGCATCGAGCCCTCCTCCATGTTGCCGTCGCAAGTGCCGAGGTAGCGCAGGATCGTCCGCATCTTCCGCAGATAGGCGCCGGCCTCCTCGGGGCTGCGCAGGTCCGGCTCGCTCACGATCTCCATCAAGGCGACGCCAGACCGGTTCAGGTCGATGTAGCTCTTGGTCGGATGCTGGTCATGCAGCGACTTGCCGGCGTCCTGTTCCAGATGCAGCCGGGTCACGCCGATGCGCTTGGTGCTGCCGTCGGCGAGCTCGACCTCGACACTGCCGGCACCCACCACCGGATGGGCATACTGGCTGATCTGATAGCCCGCTGGCAGGTCGGCATAAAAGTAGTTCTTACGGTCAAACCGGCTGACCAGGTTGATCTGCGCGCCAAGACCCAGCCCGGTGCGCACCGCCTGCGCTACGCACTCCTGGTTGATCACCGGCAGCATGCCGGGGAACGCCGCATCGACGAAGCTGACCTGGGTGTTCGGCTCGGCACCGAACTCGGTCGCGGCGCCGCTGAACAGCTTGGATTTGCTGATGACCTGGGCGTGCACCTCGAGCCCGATCACCAGTTCCCACGGACCGTCGCGCCCCTCGATGACATAGCTCATGCCGGCACCCCCGCGCGGATCGCTGGCAGATGATGGAAAGCCGCCGCACGCTCCAGCACGGCGCCCACGGCGAACACGGTCTCCTCATCGAAAGGTCGGCCGAGCACCTGCAAGCCGAGCGGCAGCCCCTGCCCGTTCAGCCCGGCCGGCACCGACAGTCCCGGCACGCCCGCCATGTTGGCCGGCACGGTGAAGATATCGTTCAGGTACATCGCGACAGGGTCATCCATCTTTTCGCCCTGCGCAAAAGCGGCCGAGGGCGTCGTGGGGGTCAGCAGCGCATCCACCTGGGCATAGGCGTCGGTAAAGTCCCGCAAAATCAACGCGCGTACCTTCTGTGCCCGCAGATAATATGCGTCGTAGTAGCCCGCGGAAAGCACGTAGGTGCCGATCATGATGCGCCGCCGCACCTCCGCGCCGAAGCCCTCCGCCCGGGTGCGCTCATACATCTCCAACAGATCGTTGCCGTCCACCCGTCGCCCGAAGCGCACGCCGTCATAGCGCGCCAGGTTGCTGGAGGCCTCGGCCGGTGCCACGATGTAGTAGGTTGCCAAACCATACTTGGTGTGCGGCAGCGACACGTCCACGATCTCCGCCCCAGCGTCGCGCAGCCAGGCAAGGCCCTGCTGCCATAGTGCCTCGATCTCGGCCGGCATATTGTCGTTGCGGTATTCGCGCGGCACGCCGATGCGCAGGCCCTGGACGCCGCGGCGGCAGGCGGCGGCAAAATCCGGCACCGGACGGTCCGCGGACGTGCTGTCCTTCGGATCGAACCTGGCCATGCTGCCCAGCAGGACCGCGCAGTCCTCCACCGTCCGCGCCACTGGGCCGGCCTGGTCCAACGACGACGCGAAGGCGACGATGCCCCAACGGGAGCACCGCCCATAGGTCGGCTTCATGCCCACGATGCCGCAAAACGACGCGGGCTGCCGGATCGACCCGCCGGTGTCGGTCGCCGTCGCTCCCAGCGCCATCCGTGCTGCAACCGCGGCGCACGACCCGCCGGACGAGCCGCCGGGCACCAGGGCCGCGCCATCCGCCCGGGTCCATGGGTTCTGGACGGGTCCGAACGCTGAGGTCATGTTGGACGAACCCATCGCGAACTCGTCGAGGTTGGCCTTGCCGAGGAACACTGCGCCGTCGCGAAGCAGGTTCGCCGTGACCGTGCTCTCATACGCCGGCACGAACGGCTCCAGGATGCGGCTGCCAGCGGTGGTGCGCACGCCCTCGGTGCAGAACAGGTCCTTGATCGCCAGCGGCAGTCCGAGCAGCGGGCGGTCCTCGCCGGCCGCCAGCCTCGCATCGGCCTCGGCCGCCTGCGCCCGCGCCGCCTTGGCCGACACGGTGATGAAAGCGTTCAGCCGGGGGTTCAGCGCCGCCACGGCCGCCAAATGCGCGTCCGTCAGCTCAATCGCGGTGAAGTCGCGCCGGCGCAGCCCGTCCCGAGCTTCAACCAATGAGAGATCGTTCAGCATCACTCGACCACCTTCGGCACGGAGTAGAACGCGCCGGCCCGGTCAGGCGCGTTGCCCAGCACGAGTTCCGGAATACCGCCGTCTGTCACCACGTCCGGACGCAGCCGCATCGCCATCTGCGCGGCGCCGGTCAGCGGATCGATCCCCTCGACGTCAACCTCGTTCAATTGCTCGATCCAGGCCAGGATGCCATTCAGCTCCCCAGCGAGCTGCGCCGCCTCGGCGTCTTCGACATGGATGCGGGCGAGCCGGGCGATGCGCCGGACGGTCGCGGGATCGAGCGACATGGATGGACAACCCTATGGTAGCATGATGAGACAGCCCGCATTGGGCTGCCAGAGCGCGGGACCATACCGACCGACATGGCCTTGTTCAATATTGCGGATCTACGGGCACAGATACCGCCGGGCCAGCGGCTGATCGGCCTCGACCCCGGCGCCAAGACCATCGGCGTGGCGCTGTCGGACGTCAGCCTGCTGCTGGCCAGTCCCTATAGTCTCCTGCAGCGAGGTAAGCTGAGCCAGGCGTCGGCCGAACTCAAGGCCATCGCGCGTCGCGAGGGTGCGAGCGGGCTGGTGGTCGGCTGGCCGCTGTCGATGGACGGGACCATGGGTCCGGCAGCGCAGGCGGTGCGGGACTGGGCGCGCGCGCTGTCCGACAGGGCGGGGTTGCCAGCGGCGCTGTGGGACGAGCGCCTGTCCTCCGCGGCGGTGAACCGCTTCCTGGTCGCCGAGGCCGACATGACCCGGCGCAAACGCGCTGGCGTCGTCGATCAGATGGCCGCTGCCTATATTCTCCAGGCAGCGCTCGACGCGAGCCGGGAGTGATCGTTCAGCCGGGCGGCACCGGATCGCAAGCGAGCGCGGTCGCGCGCGCCAGTACCAACAATCGCCGGGCGGCAACCCCGGCCGCGGCGGCGTCGCCCAAAGCGTGCGCCAGCAACGGGTTGGACAGCACAGCGTGTGCCGCGGTGTTGCCGGCGAGGTTGGCCACCCCCACCAACGTCGCCGCAACCGCGGCACGTCGCAGCAGCCCGAGCGTTCCCAGCACGCCGGGCCGGACGCCGTAGAGCGCAGCCACCTGCCGCACGAGCCGCACCCCGCGCCAAGCCACGAACAGCACGTCCAATGCCGGGGACGGAATGGCGGCAACGCCCGCCACGGCCTGCACCGCCGCAACTCGGCCCAAACGGTCCGCCGCGTCCCGCAGCGTCCGGCACGGCCCAGCGCGCAGCAGCGCAACCGCCGCGTCGGGATCGTTGACCGCCTGCAGCGCCGCAGCGGTCGTCATGCCGCCAGGGACCATGCGGGACCATGTCGAGGCAGCATCCATCATCCGGCCGGCGTCGCCCGAGGCAAACCCGGCGCGCAAGTCATCCACATGCCGCAACACCAGAAGCGCCCGAATTTCGCGCGCGACGCCCGCGCCGATCAGCCCGAACCCGGCGCTGGCGATCCCCAGGGTGGTCCAGCCCAGCCAGGCCGACCGGGCGAACTGGTCCACCATGAAATTGCCGATGGATAGCCCGGCCAGACCCAGCGCCAGCACGGCCACACCCGCCAAGGCGAGCGCGGCCGTCCCAGAAGGCGGCACAGCCTCGTCGGTCGTGATGACGGCTAGAGGCGACGGCTCCAATCGCGGCGCCCGCGCCTCTTCAAGCTCGATCCGGGGCTCAACCTTCATAGGAAGTCGTCCAGCAGGAAACACAGCAGGGTATCCAGGCCGAGCTCGGGCACGCCGCCGCGGCCGGCATCGGGCGGGCGCAACGGCTCGAACTCCGGCACTTGCAGGAATGGATAGGCCCAGAACGCGTCGTCCGGCGGGCGGTCCGGCACCTCGCCGGGATAGGAGCGCAACATGCGGTCGTCGCCGATCCGCCGGCCGCGCACCGCGGAGACCGGGCGGCCATCGAGCGTCCAGACAAAATCCTCGGTGCAGCGTACGGCGGCGATCGGCAGATAGCTGGTGCGCACCTCGGCACTCTCACCTGTTCCACCCTGCGCTACGTTGCGCAACAGCGCCGCTAGGTTGCCGCGCTGCCGATCCGCCACGTGATCAGCCTTGGTCGCCGCGAACGCGACGCGGGTGACGACCCGGGGCGGCCGGCGCAGGTGGCCTAGCGCCCAAGCCGTCTCGACCCAAGAACGCCGCCAGCGCAGCGCGCGCGCCGCCGCCGCGACCGACGCTGCCGCGTCGTCGAAGGCCTCGCGCCCGGCGTGCAGCGCCGTCAGCAGGTCCACGAGAACCACGATTCGATCGAGGTTGCCGAACATCGGCTCGTTGAGGTCGCGCTGCACCGCCTGCACATAGGCGGCGTAGCGCCGGGCGAGGAGAGCTTCCAGGCCGGCGGTGCCCAGATTTGGGAAGAACGGAGTCCAGGCCGGCTCCGGACCAGGCGCCGGCATCAGGAAGCGGCCTGGCTGCAGCAGCGATAGCCCAGCATCGTCCCGAAGGCGATGCAGCATCGCGCGATACAGCCGGTGCCCAGTCGCGGCCATGGCCTCATCCGCCGGCGCACCAGCCGGCAGAGCGCTGCTGAACGCCATGAACTCCGCCACGTGCTGGGCCACAGCCGGTGCGTCCAGGCGGCGCAGCACGGAGGCCGACCAGTCGGCGAAGCTGGTGCGCAGCAGCGGCAGGTCGAGCAGCCACTCGCCGGGATAGTCCAGCAACTCCAGCCGCAGCCGCTGCGACGGCAGGCCGATGCCCAGGCGCTCCCGGCCCAAGGTGACGTCAAGGGCCAGCATCGAAGCGGCGCTCGTGCGCTCCGGCCAGGCGGGCGGGTCTTGCGTGAGTGCGGCCAGATGGCGCTGATGGTCGAACCGCGGCAGGCCGGAGGCGCCCGACGGTGCCAGCGCGACGCGGATCGACCGTCCTTTTAGCCGCCGGGCCAAGCCGGGCAACACCGACTGTCCGGTGCCGAGCGCCAGCAGGTTAGCCGCCGCCGAGGTCAGGAACGCCGTCTTTCCGGCCCGCGCCAGCCCGGTCACACCGATGCGGACGGTGCGCCGGGTCAGGCGGGCGAGCGGGGTGTCTGGCGTCAGCCGCGTTGGACCAGCTCGACCTTGTAGCCATCCGGGTCCTCGACGAAGGCAATCACGGTCGTGCCATGCTGCACCGGTCCGGCCTCCCGGGTGATCTTGGCGCCGCCCTTTTTCAAGGCCTCGCAAGCAGCATAGACGTCCGGCATGCCGACCGCGAGGTGGCCGAAGGCGCTGCCGATCTCATACGGACCCTGCTGGTCCCAGTTATAGGTCAGCTCGAGCACGCTGGTGCTGCTCTCGTCGCCATAGCCGACGAAGGCCAGCGTGTAGCGGCCGCCGGGCACCTCGTTGCGGCGCAGTTCCTTCATGCCGAGCAGTCCAGTGTAGAACGCAACGCTGGCGTCCAAGTCCTTCACGCGAAGCATGGTGTGCAGCAGGCGGGAGTTGGTCATAGGCTCGGTCCCTTGTCTTAGGTTGTTGAAGCGGCGTTCACTGAGGCGGCGTCGATGCCTAGCAGGAAGATTCCCGCCTCGTCCGCCTCGGTGATGCATGCGGCGCGATCGGTCAACAGGGTTCCCCCCGCCTCGAACGCGACGCCGCGCAGCCCAGCGCTGGCAGCGGCGCGCAACGTAGCAGGGCCGATCGTCGGCAGGTCCGCCCGACGGTCCTGGCCAGGCTTCACGAGCTTGACCAACACCCCGCCGGGTCCAGGCCGCGCCAATACAGCGGCACGCGCGAGCATCGCATCGGTGCCCTCAATCGCCTCCACCGCCAGCACGACGCCCTGCTGCACGACGCAGCCCTGGCCGACATCGACCTGACCCAGGGCGCGCACCACGGCAGCGCCGCGTTCGATGTCGGCCATGGCACTGGCGTCCGGCGCAATCCGGCCCATTTGGCCGCGTGGCCCGACTGCCTCGGTCAGCACCTCGTGCGCACCAATTACGCGGAAGCCCTCCTCTCCCAGCACGCGCACCACGGCTGCGAGCAGCCCGTCATCGCCGGCAAATGCCGCCCGGCCGATCCGGGCCATGATGCGGGCGCCCTCCGCGTCTGGGCGCAGGTCCATCAAAGGCGGCCGGCGCACCGGACCAACCAGAACGAGATCGGTGCACCCTGCGGCGCGCAGATGCGCGAGGATCTCCCCAGCCGCACCCATTCGGATGTAAGCATGGGGAAACGGCGCGACTACTGCCGTCTCGGCGAAGCCGCGCAAGGCTACGACGAATACCTTGCGTCCGGCAGCGAGGGCCGCGGCGGCAACACGGCCAGGGAACGGCCCACCTCCAGCGAGGATGCCAAGCGACGGCATGGTCACCGGCTAGCGTAGCGGCAACGGCTCGCAAATTCGTGATAAGAACGTTACGTTACTATAAATAGCCGTTAATTGTATCGATCTAACAACATTTTTCATTGCGTTCCTCCACGCGCCAGCCAAGTAATACATTACTCACAGAGCCGTGATCCGAAATGGGGCAAATTCATGGGCGACGACGAGGTTTTGGCAACATCCAACGGGTTTATCCAATGCCTTCGCATGCTTGCCGAAGAAGCGTCCATTTTACATTTGGACCGGACCTCCGCTGTGCTGCAAAAGGCACTCGACATCTGTAGTCTTGAAATCCTAGCCGATCGAAGCAACAATATTTCGGATGTAGTTCTGCCGCGTCTGGCGATCCATTGAATGGAGCTGCCGGAAAAATTCAAGTCGCCTCGTCCTCCATTGCTGCGGAGCTGGAACGGATCAGGCCTCGCTTGCTCGGCGTGTCGATAAACGCCAGCACCTCCGCGACCATCGGATCGTCCGAGTAGGTTGCCCGGACCTCGGCTAGGCGTGAATTGAATACGCCCGCCGGCCCGAACAGCAGCCGTATCGCGGCCCGCAGCCGATGCAGTCCGGCGCGATCCACTCCGCGACGACGGAGGCCAATGATGTTCAATCCTGAAAGGCGCGCACGGTTGCCGATAACGCTGCCGAACGGGATTACGTCCGCCTCAACGCCCGAAACCCCGCCGACCATCGCGCCACGCCCAATACGCACGAACTGATGCAGCGCCGCAGCGCCGCCGATCACCGCTCCAGCGCCGATGCTGACATGTCCGCCCATGACCACGTTGTTGGCGATGACCACACCGTCGCCAATGTCGCAGTCATGCGCAACGTGCACCACCGCCATCAGCAGGCAGTCGGCACCGACGCGGGTCACCCCGGTGCCCGTCACCGTTCCACGGTGAATGGTGCAATGCTCCCGGATTTGGGTGCGCGCGCCGATCTCGCATCGCGTCGGCTCATTGCGGTATTTGAGGTCCTGCGGCGCCAGCCCAACGGTGCAGAATGGGTAGAGCAGGGCCCCCTCCCCGATCAGCGTGTCGCCGTCCACTACGACGTGCGAGACCAGCCGGGCGCCGTCCATAATCGTCACGTCTTGGCCGACATGGCACCAGGGCCCGATCTTCACCCCCGCTCCCAACTGCGCACCCGGCTCGATGATTGCGGTAGGATGCACAGCCGCGTCGGGCGGCAAGACCGCAACGGCGCCGAGTTTCCGGGGCATTGGTGTCATGCAACGACTTTCACAGAGGCCGGCCGGATGCATGGCCATGTCACTAAAAAGTACGGAATGAATCCGGATGGGCCAATACAAGGATTGTTGCGGTATATTGCGGCTATTTATCCATAATCATCGCGGCGTAGGTTGCCTCCGCCACCGAGATGCCGTCCACCCGCACAACGGCGCTAAATTTCCATACGCTGCCGCGATGACGGTTTTTGGTGACGTGGATACGCAACGTGTCGCCGGGCACCACTGGGCGGCGAAACTTCGCGCTCTCGATGGTCATGAAATAGACCACCTTGCCCGCAGCGTCCGGTCCGAGCGTCTCGACAACCAACACCGCCGCGGTCTGCGCCATGCTTTCGATGATGAGCACGCCCGGCATCACGGGGTGGCCTGGGAAATGCCCCTGGAAGAAGTTCTCGTTGACGGTCACATTCTTGATGCCCACCGCCGAGACGTTCGGCACGACCTCAACAACCTTGTCGATCATCAGCATCGGATATCGGTGCGGGATCGCATGCATAATCCGCTTGATGTCGATGACCTCGGCCCGCGGCAACGCAGCCTGCAGCGAGGGCTTGGGCGCGACATCGGGCAGGGGTGGAGTGCCGTCCATACTGGTCTAACCCGAGCCGTCGCCAGTTGGTTCCGCAGGCTTATGTTCACCGGGCGCGCTATTGCCGCTCCGGCGTGACGGCCGGCTCAGCCGGCGCAGCGTCACGACGCCGCGGAAGAACTCCCGGCTGGGCTGCGACGGACTGCCGATCACGTCCAGGCCGGGCCCTACGTCAGACATCACGCCAGCCTGCGCGCCGATCCGGGCCTTGCGCCCAATGTTAAGATGTCCGGTCAAGCCGGCCTGCGCCGCGATCACCACAAAATCCTCAAGTACGGTCGAGCCGGAGATGCCGGCCTGCGCCACCACAATGCAGCACCGTCCCATACGCACGTTGTGCCCAATCTGCACCAGGTTGTCGAGACGCGACCCAGCGCCGATGACCGTGTCGGCCGCAGATCCCCGGTCGATCGTGCTGTTGGCCCCGACCTCGACATCGTCCTCCAACAGCACACGGCCGAGTTGCGGCACTGTCAGGAACCCGCTTGCAGTGGTGGCGAAGCCGAAGCCCTCCTGTCCAATGCGCGCGCCGGGGTAGATGTAAACCCGGGCGCCGAGGATGGCATGGCTGATGCTGGCCAGCGGCCCAACCCGGCAATCCGCTCCCATGGACACGGAGTCACCGATCACCGCACCGGCGCCGACCCGGCAGCGCGGCCCAATCACGGCGTTGGCGCCGATGACGGCCAGCGGACCGACCTCCGCTGAGGGATCCACTGCCGCGTCGCTGGCGACTATGGCGGAGGGATGCACGCCCGGACGCACCGGCGGCGGCGGATGAAACAGCCCAGCGACCCGCGCCCAGGCCGAATACGGATCGGTCGTCGCAATCGCGACCGACCCCGCTGGAACCTGGCTCGCGAGCGTGGGATGCACGAGCACCGCGCCGGCCTGTGTCGCCGCCAATGCATCCAGATATTTGCGGTTATCAAGAAAACTGACATGCGCTGGGCCGGCCGACTGCAGGGGCGCGACCCCATGCAGCATCAGCGGGCGATCCGCCGCCTCCCCAGCCGCCACCGCAACGATGTCCGCTAAGGAATGCGGACCGGTCCGGGCGAAAAACCGGTCATCTGCTGCCGCGGTCCCCAAAGCTGCCGGTTGCATAATCTAACGCCGCGGAGCAGCGGGTCCAGGCGGGGCAGCGGCCGGGGTCGGCGTTGCCGGCTGCGGCGCTGGTGGCGCCGCGGGTTGTGCCGCTTGGGCCGCTACGGCTGAAACGCCATCGGGTGGCAGGGAAACGCTGGGCAGTATCTTGTTCATCTGTTCGACAACCGTCTCGGTAATGTCGAACTCATTGATGTTCAACGCCACCTGTGCCCGGTGCAGCACAAGGTTCATGCCCCGGCTCTCGGCCACCTGACGGATCACCGAGATCAGCATGCGCTCGATCTGGGCCAGGCCGACCTGCGCCGCCTCTTGGATAAAGCGGTTGCGGTCGCGGAACTGGCGTTGCGAATTGGTGATACGTTCCTGCAGCTCGCGCTCCTTGGTGCGGATCTGGTCGGCGTTCAGGCTGGTACGCTGGCTCGCCAAGGCCTGCTGCAGGTCACGCCAAGCAACCTGCTCCTTCTGTGCGTCCTCGTTCAGCTTCTCCCGCCGCTCCCCAATCAGCTTCTCGACCTGCTGCGCCGCGGTCGATGCGTGCATGATGTCGGGAATGCCCAGCACGCCGATCACCGCAGCCGGCGGCGCAGCGGCGCGCGGCAGCGCTGGGAGATCAGGCGCCGGCGGAAGCTGAACCTGTAGCGGCGCATCGTTCTGCCCGTCGCCGGCGCTGGCGGGCGGTGGCGGTGCGACCTGCACCGCAGGCGGCGCGGGTCCCCGCGCCGAGGGCCGGGGAGCCGTCTGTCGCGGCCCCGCGGGTGCGGCGGCGGGAGGGATGAAGTAGCCTGGGCCCTGCTGTGCCGCGGCCGGAGTAGCGACAAGCAGCAGACTTGCGATCAGCAGCGCGGCTGCGCCGACGGCAAAGCGTATTAGGACGGTCATATGCACCTCAGAACCTTGTGCCGAAACCAAACCTGAAGACCTGGGTCTGGTCGAATTGGCGTTTGACGACCGCCTGGGCGATGTCGATGTTGATCAGCCCGAACGGCGTTTTCCAGGACACGCCAACGCCGGTGCCGACTCGCGGCGTTGCACTGTCCACCACCCTGGTTGACACGCCGTTGATCACCCCGAGCTTCGTAACCTGGCTCAACGAGCCGACGTCAACGAACGCACGGCCGGACAGCCCGAGGTCAGCCGAAATAGGCAAGGGGAAGCGCAGCTCGGTCGATTGGGTGTAGATCAGCCGGCCGCCGATGCTGTCGTTTGAGGTACTTCCATTCACGGGAGTGCCGATCGCGTGCGGGCCGGCGCCGCCCGACTGGAAGCCGCGCAGGTTATCGCCGCCCAGGAAAAACCGGTCGATGATCTTCTCCTCCCGGCCCAGCTGCGCCAGGTAGCCGCCGCCTGCCGACAGCGCGATACCCCAGTCACTGTCGCCAGTGAACCGCTCCAGCGGAATGTAATAGGTGCCGTCGAGCTTGGTCCGGACATAGCGCGCCGTGCCGCCCAGTCCCGCAAAGTCGGTCCCGAGGCGGAGCAGGAAGCCCTCATGCGGCTCGATCCGGCTATCCCGGTAGTCCAGCGATATCGTCTGCCCGATCTGCGACAGCAGCGACGTGCCCTGCTGATTGAAGATGTAGATGCTCGCGCCGGGCTGCACGTTGTAAACGTTCCGGCTGACCAGCGAATAGGTCCAGGCTTGCCGCAGATGTTCATTGAACTCGTAGCCGAGCCTGAGGGCGCCGCCGGTCCGCGATTCGTTATACGCCGCGATATCCTGGTTGTTGTTGCGGACGCTGAACAGGTCGAACCCGGTCACCAGGTTGCGGTCCAGGAAGTAGGGATCGGTAATCGACAGGTCGATCTGGCTGCGCCGCTGCGCCAGCACCCCGTTGATGCTCGCATCGATGCCGGTGCCGACCAGGTTGCGCTCCCGCAGGCCCACGTTCACCAACGCGCCCGCATCGGTCGAATAGCCGCCGCCGATCGTCAGCTCGCCCGTCGCCTTCTCATCTACGACCGTGCTCAATATCGCCCGGTCCGCCGCGCTGCCCGGCGACGGCGTCACCGTTACGCCGTTGAAATAGCCGAGATCCTGC
>JANXVC010000527.1 GCA_025351925.1 Rhodospirillales bacterium
CCGTGATCGTCGCGACCTTGCGGGCGCGCAGCTTTTTGAATGGCTCGTAGAAGTTGCCCAAGTGCCGGGCAACTTCGGCATAGCTGCGCGGACGCAGCGCCTTCTCCTGGTGCGCCAAGTAGGCCGCGGCCAGCGATGCCATCGTCATCGAAGCGCGGACCTTACCAGCCTCGGCAGCCGGATCGCGGCCTTTTATCACGTCGGCCTGCAAGTCCTTGGCCTTTGCACGTGCCTTGGCGAGCGACAGCGTCTCAGGCGCTTCTAAGGTGTGCTTGCGGGTCTGACCCAACCTGTTCCGGTATTGGACGAACCAGCGTCGTTCCCCCGAGCTACGACAACGCAGTCCAAACCCTGGCATGTCACTTGCCCAATAGATCGTCTCCGTTGCCCCAGGCGCGCAGACGAGCGTTTTGGCCACGGCGGGCGTCAACTCGATGGTAGGCATCCTCACCTCTCATGGGGAGCTACGGGGGTAGCAGGGCAGCGCCGGGTAGCAGCTAATGCGCGCTACAAGTCGCTATCAGTCATTACGATAAGACTGAGGGTAGAGGAGGTAGCCCCCAGAAAACAAGGAGAAAACACTACATCCGGCTACCTTGTGCTACGACCCAATCAGGGTAGCAGCGCTGCCTGGGGGACTGAGGGTCGTGGGTTCGAATCCCGCCGCTCCGACCAACGTGCCCCTAAGGTCAGGCCGGCACCAAGATTGTCGCAACAGCCTGCGCGGCGATGCCCTCGCCGCGACCAGCAAATCCAAGGCGCTCGGTCGTCGTCGCTTTCACCGAGACCTGGCTGGGCGTGACACCCAGCAACTCAGCCAGCCGGGCCCGCATGGCTTCGGCATGCGGCGTGATCTTCGGCTGCTCACAAATCAGCGTGATGTCGGCATTCGCCAGCCGGCCGCCATGCGCCGCGATCCGCCCGGCGGCATGGATCAGGAACCGAGCGCTGTCAGCGTCCTTCCAAGTCGCCTCGCTTGGCGGGAAGTGCCGGCCGATATCGCCCTCTGCCAGCGCGCCATAGATCGCATCGCACAGCGCATGGATGCCGACATCCGCGTCGGAGTGCCCAGCTAGCCCCAGCGCATGCGGGATCGTGACGCCGCACAGTATCAATGGACGGCCTGCCTCAAGCACGTGCACATCGAACCCGGTGCCGACACGCGGGACCATCGCAGGCGCCAATACCCGTTCGAGCCGCACGAGATCCTCCGGAAACGTCAGTTTGATGTTGTCCTCGGCGCCGGGCACCAGCTCCACGGCGAGACCCGCATGCTCCAGCAGCGAGGCGTCGTCCGTGAGGCCGGGCAGCGTGGCGTGCTGGCGATGCAGGGCCAGCAGAGTGGCGAAGCGAAAGGCTTGCGGAGTCTGCGCGCGAAACAGGGCTGTCCGCGGAACGGTGGCGTCAATCCGGTTCCCGGTTGCGCGCTTGAGCGTGTCGGCAACCGGAACGGCGGGAATTGCGCCGGGCACGCGAAGCAGGGCAGCCAGCAGGGCAGGGACGATGTGGCCGGGCACAAAGGGGCGCGCCGCATCGTGCACCAGGACCATTTCAGGCGCGAATGGCGCCAAGGCTTCGAGCCCGGCCCGCACGCTGTCCTGCCGGGTGACGCCTCCCGGCACGATGGGCAGATGGGTCAGGCCGGTCAGCGCCGCACCGAGTTGGGCGGGATCGCCCACCGGCTGCAGGCGCTCGACAAACGGCAGCAAGCAACCGGCCGCCCAGCGTACGACGGGTTTGCCGGCGATAATGGAATACTGCTTCGGCTGGTCGGCTCCGAAACGGGAGCCGGAACCGGCGGCGACTAGGATGGCAGCGACGCGCATGCCGCGAGCAATGGCGACCGGCCGGCGTCGCGTCAACCCACATACCCAACCCCCGCCGCACGCCCAAGAACCGGCTGGCATTCATGCGGTCTGTGATTGCGCGGCGCGCGGTCCGGCGGTAGTTTGCCCAAATCATGGGCAACTCAAAAACCACAGGCCTGATCGGTCCCATCACACTGGGGTCAGGCAGCCACGCAGTACGGCTCGATACCCCGGTTATCCTGGCGCCGATGTCGGGCGTTACCGATCTGCCATTCCGGCGCCTGGCGAAGCGGCAAGGCGCCGGTCTCGTCGTCTCCGAAATGATCGCCTCCTGGGCCATGGTGCGGGAAAACCGGGTGACCCTTCGCATGGCCGAGGTCGATGGCTGCGGCGGCCCCAGCGCGGTCCAGCTTGCTGGCTGTGATCCCGCGGCGATGGCGGAGGCGGCGCGCATCGCCGTCGGACACGGCGCCGACCTGATCGACATCAACTTCGGCTGCCCGGTGAAAAAGGTCGCGGTCGGGCAGGCAGCCGGCTCCGCGCTGATGCGCGACGAGATCGCGGCGGCCCGCATTCTAGAGGCCACGGTGCAGGCCGTGCCGGTCCCGGTCACGCTCAAGATGCGCATGGGTTGGGACCACGCGACCCTCAACGCGCCGAGCCTGGCCCGCATCGCCGAGGCGTCCGGCATCCAAATGGTGACGGTGCACGGGCGCACCCGGCAGCAGTTCTACACGGGCGTCGCCGACTGGCGCTTCATCGCGCAGGTGAAGCAGGCGGTCCGCCTGCCGGTGATCGCCAATGGCGACATCTTGACCGAGGACGACGCCGCCGAGGCGCTGCGCCAGTCCGGCGCCGACGGCGTGATGATCGGGCGCGGCTGCTACGGCCGGCCGTGGTTCCCGGCCCTGATTGCGCGATTCCTGGTAACGGGCCAGCGGCAGGCCGAGCCGGCGCTCGCGGAGCATGACGTCCGCATCGCGCGGCAGCGGGGTCGTGGGGGCCATCAGTAACATTAGTCGCACCGCGGGGACTACGGCCAGTTCTTCCGGTGGGGGCGGC
>JANXVC010000539.1 GCA_025351925.1 Rhodospirillales bacterium
GCCGTCACCAGGTCGAGCGGCCCGGACTTCGTCTGCACGTCGCCCGGTCCTAGGTTGCGGAACCTCGGCATGATTTCGGTGCGGGCGACAGCCCGGACCAGCTGCACGATCTCCGCGAGGTCGAAATCAGTGCTCACGCGCCGCGCTCGAAGCGGGCCCGGTCGGCCGCGAGCATGCGGACAACCATGTGCACGCCGTCCTCCTCATCCCGCCGCTCCATCACCTCGCCATGCTCGTATAGCCACGCCATGCGGGCGCCGTCCGAGGCGGGGAGATGGTAGTCCGCGACCTCCATGCCGGCGGAGATGCGGTCATCCATCGCCCGGGACAACGCGGCCAGTCCATCGCCGGTGATCGCGGACACGGCGACGCAGCCGTCCCGCACCGGCACAGATTCGGCACCGCCCATCAGGTCCGCCTTGTTCAGCACCTCGATGGTGCGGGACGGCCAGTCCACATCCAGCGCGCCATCCTTCACCATGCCGTCCAGCACCTGGACCACATCCGCGCGCTGCGCCGCGCTGTCCGGGTGAGCGACGTCGCGCACGTGCAGGATGATATCGGCCTCGCTGACCTCCTCCAAAGTCGCCCGAAAGGCCGCGACCAGCTCGGTCGGCAGGTCGCTGATGAACCCCACGGTGTCCGACAGGATCACCCGGCGGTGCGACGGCAGCCGCAAGCCGCGCATCGTCGGGTCGAGCGTCGCAAAGAGCTGGTCCTGCGCGTGCACCTCCGCTCCGGTCAGCGCATTGAACAGCGTGCTCTTGCCAGCGTTGGTGTAACCGACCAGGGCGACGATCGGATACGGCACGCGCTGCCGGGCGCTGCGGTGCAAACCGCGGGTGCGCCGCACCTGCTCCAACTCTTTTTTGACCCGCACAATGCGGTCGCCGATCAGCCGCCGGTCGGCCTCAATCTGCGTCTCGCCGGGGCCGCCTAAGAAGCCGAAGCCGCCGCGCTGCCGTTCCAAATGGGTCCATGACCGCACGAGCCGGCTGCGCTGGTACTCGAGATGCGCGAGCTCGACCTGCATGGCGCCCTCCTTAGTGCGCGCACGCTCCCCGAAAATGTCAAGGATCAAGCCGGTGCGGTCGATGACCTTGCACTCCCAGGCCCGCTCCAGGTTGCGCTGCTGCACCGGGCTGAGCTGCGCGTCCACCACGGCGACGGCGACGTCCTCGGCCTTGATCGCCTCGCCGATCGTCGCGACCTGACCTTGGCCCATCAGCGTCGCCGAACGTCGCGTGCGCAGCGGCGGGATGGCGGTGTGCACCACCACCAGCCCAATCGATGCTGCCAAGCCCACTGCCTCTGCCAACTGCGCGTCCGCCGCGCGGGAGGCGTCCTGCCGGAATGGCTTTTCCCAGGGCAGGACGACCGCCGCGCGGGTTGGCGCGGCGGCGGTATCAACCGATGCTACCGCCAGAGCCTGCCTCCTGCGTTGCGCCGGGCTCGACCTTGCTGGCGTCAAAAAGCTGGATCGGGGCGCCCGGCATCACGGTGCTGATCGCGTGCTTATAGACGAGCTGGGTATGCCCGTCGCGCCGCAGCAATACCGAAAAGTTGTCGAACCAGGTGATGATGCCCTGCAGCTTGACCCCATTGACCAAAAAGACGGTAACCGGGGTTTTGGACTTGCGCACATGGTTCAGAAAGACATCCTGAACATTCTGCGATTTCTCAGTGGCCACGTTCGTGTCCTTTTTGTTGTGTGATCCAGGCATTTTGCCTGATACCACAAGGGATTTGCCGCAAACCCTGATATGGGCCGGCCGACCAATCCTAACAACGCCACCCAACGACGCAACCCGTCAGGCCGCGTTGGACATCCCGTGTACGTGTCGGGCGAACAGGGCAAAGAGCTGGCGGCTGACCGACCCCACCCGGCCGTCGCCAACCGGCCGGCCGTCGATCTCCACGATGGGCTTCACGAAATTCGTGGCACTTGTTAGGAATGCCTCTTGCGCCAAACCGAGCTCGGCCTCGCTGAACGCCCGCTCCTCAAAGGTGACGCCAGCGTCCTGCATGACCGCCAGCAATGCGTCGCGGGTGCAGCCGGGCAGGATGCTACGGTCCAAATGCCGGGTGCGCAGCCGGCCCTCTGCGTCCACGATCCACAGGCTGGTCGCCGCCCCCTCCGTCACCATACCGGCCGCGTCGATCAGGATGGCCTCGGCTGCCCCCTGCTCCCTCGCCGCCTGCCGGGCCAGCACGTTGGGCAGCAAGCCCGTGGATTTGATGTCGCAGCGGGCCCAGCGCTCGTCCGGATAGGTGATGGCGCGCGCCGTCCAGCGATCGACATCGGTCGGAAAGGACAGCGTGCGGCGCACCGTCACCACCACGGCTGGCTTCACGCCGTCGGCCGGGAACACGTGGTCGCGCCGGGCCACGCCGCGGGTCACCTGCATATACAGCAGTCCATCCTGCACCCGGTTGCGCCGCGCGACCTCGGTCAGCACGTGCAGCAGCGCCGCCCGGGCCATTGGCATCGCGATACGCACCTCGCCCAGGGACCGCTCCAGCCGCGCCAAATGCCGGTCTCGATCGACGAAGCGGCCACGATAGATCTGCACGACCTCATAGACCCCGTCGGCGAACTGGTAGCCGCGGTCCTCGACGTTCACGCTGGCGTCGCGCTGCGGCATGTAGCGGCCGTTGACGTAGGCGATCCGGCTCATGCTGCCCCGCGGTCGTCGGAGTTGACGCCCAATTGCTTCAGCTTGCGATGCAGCGCGCTCCGCTCCATGCCGACGAACCCGGCGGTGCGGCTGATGTTGCCGCCGAACCGCAGCAGCTGCGCTTGTAGATACTGCGTCTCGAACAGGTCCCGCGCCTCCCGCAGCGGCAGGCCCATCAGGTCGGCGCTGGGATCGAAGTTCAGCAGCGCCGGGGCGCCCTGGCTGATCTCGGCGGGCAGCATCTCCGCCCGAATGCTGTCGCTCGCGGTGCCCGGCGCCATAATGAGCAGCCAGTCCATGAGGTTGCGGAGCTGCCGGACGTTGCCGGGCCAATCATAGGCCTGCAGCGCCGTTAAAGCGTCGGTGGATAGCTCGCGCCCAGGAATGCCGGAGGTTTCAGCCGAACGCTCGAGGAAGTACCGCGCGAGGTCTGGCACATCCTCCCGCCGTTCCTTCAGGCTCGGCATGCGGATCGGGACGACGGCGAGGCGGTAGTACAGGTCCTCGCGGAACCGGGCATTGCCGATCTCGACCTGCAGGTCGCGGTTGGTGGTTGCCAGCACGCGGACGTCCACCTTGACGCGGAACGAGCCGCCGAGACGCTCGAATGTCTGGTCCTGCAAGGCGCGTACGATCTTGCCCTGGGTTTCGAGCGGCATGTCCGACACCTCGTCGAGCAGCAGCGTCCCGCCATGCGCGCGTTCCAGCACGCCAGCGCGGCGCGGCGACGTGATGGGGTCGGCGCCAGCCTCCACGCCGAATAGCTCCTCTTCAAACCGGGCAGGGTTCAGCGTGGCGCAGTTCAATGCGACGAACGGCCCGTCCGCTCGGCGCGACCGCGTGTGCACCATGCGCGCCGCGACCTCCTTGCCCGATCCGGCGGGCCCGCTGATCAACACGCGCGAACCGGTCGGCGCCACCCGCTCCACCGCGGCGCGGAGTGCCGTGATGGCCGGGCTATGTCCCGTGAGGTTCGACTCGAACCCAGCGCGCAGCCGCAGCTCGGCATTTTCCTGCGCCAGCCGCGCCGCCTCCAGCGCCCGGCGGATGATCAGCAGCAGCCGGTCTGACTTGAACGGCTTCTCTATAAAATCGTAGGCGCCGAGCTGAATGGCGGCCACCGCGGTCTCAATGGTGCCGTGGCCGGAGATCATCACGACGGGAACGTGCGGCTCCTCGGTCAGCAGTGCCTTCAAGATGCCGAGACCGTCGAGCCGCGAGCCCTGCAGCCAGATGTCGAGGATCACCAGTGACGGGCGGCGCATCCGGAACGCTGCCAGCGCCGCGTCGGAGTCGCCCGCCTGCCGGACGGTGTAGCCTTCGTCTTCGAGAATACCCTCGATCAGCATGCGGATGTCGGGTTCGTCGTCAACGATCAGGATTTCGTTCGCCATTGCTAAGCCTTCACCCGTTCGGCCACCAAAAGCGGCAACGACAGCGTCGCGACTGCACCGGGTCCGTCGGTGCAGTCGTCCAGAAGGAGGCTGCCGCCATGGTCCTCCATGATTTTCTTGACGATTGCTAAGCCAAGCCCAGTGCCCTTCGGCTTATGCGTCACATACGGTTCCGTAAGCCGCTCGCGGTCACCGTCGGGAAACCCGATCCCGTCGTCACGCACGCGCAGCGCCACGATGCCGTCCGCGGCATGGACGGACAGGCTGATGTGCCCGGCCGGCTCGCCGGGGCTGCGCGGGCGCATGGCCACGGCATCGGCCGCGTTCTGCAGCAGGTTGGTCAGCGCCTGGCCAACCAGGCGGCGGTCGCACAGCGCCATAGGACCGCGCTCCGGAATATCGGTGGACCAGACGATCTCGGGCCGGGCGCTGCGCTGCAGGATCAGCGCCTCCCGCGCGATGCGGCCGGCGTCCTCGGGCCGCAGCACCGGCAGCGGCATGCGGGCGAACGCCGAGAACTCGTCCACCATCCGGCCGATGTCGCCGACGTGCCGCACGATCGTGTCGGCGCACTGGGCGAACGTCTCGGGATCGGAGGTGATCTCCTTGGTGAAACGCCGCTTCAGCCGCTCCGCCGAGAGCTGGATCGGCGTCAGCGGGTTCTTGATCTCGTGCGCGATACGGCGGGCGACGTCCGCCCAGGCGGCCTTGCGCTGGGCCGATTGCAGCTCGGTGATGTCGTCGAACGTCACGACGTAGCCATCCGGCCGGCCGCCATGCAGGTCAGTGCCGATCCGTACTAGCAGGGTGCGGCGGCGCGACGGCGGGCCAATCTGCACCTCGGCGGTCCGCGCACGCTCCGGGTGATCGTCCGCCTGGTTCAGCAGGGGCGCGAACTCCGGCACCACTTGGCCCAGCGGCAGGCCGATTGCCGCCATGAGGTCCATGCCGACCAGCTCGCTCGCCGCTCGGTTCGGCAGCTCGACATTGGCCGAAGCATCCAAGCCGATCACTCCGGCAGACACGCCCGCCAGCACCGTTTCGGTAAAGCGCCGCCGCCCATCGATCTGGCTGTAGGCGTCCATAAGTTCCGTCCGCTGCGCCGCGAGCTGACCGGTCATGCGGTTGAACGCGCGCGACAGCCCGGCAACCTCGTCCTCGCTCTGGATCTCCGGCACCCGCACCGACAGGTCCCCGGCCCGCACGCGTTCGGCGGCTAGGATCAACCGCCCGACCGGCCGCGCGATCTGGTTCGCCAGCACCAGCCCGATCAGCACCGCGGCGAACAGCACCA
This sequence comes from Rhodospirillales bacterium, assembly GCA_025351925.1. Taxonomy (GTDB): domain Bacteria; phylum Pseudomonadota; class Alphaproteobacteria; order Acetobacterales; family Acetobacteraceae; genus CAHJXG01. The sequence continues at coordinate 5,367 of JANXVC010000539.1, forward strand.
GCAGTGCCACAAGAGCGAAGATCAGCGCGAACGTCACCTGCAGCCCCGACCGGTTCTCGTCCAGTTGCTTGTATTCGGCCACCGCCTGTTCGGTCCGCACCATGTGGCTGAGAATCTGCGCATCCACTGGCCGGCCGATCAGCAGCATTAAGCTCCACGGCTTGAGGTTAAGCTGCACCACCGCCCGGACCTGATTGTCATCAGAAGACCCGAGCACCGCGACTTCGCCGTTCCTGGCCTGCTCCGTCGCCTCCGGGTCCAGGGTGAATCCCGAACTAGGACCTATGCCGGCGTACACCGCGCCGAAGACCGGTTCGTAGATGATCGCCTCGGTCAGGCCACGCAGCAAGGTTTGCGTCTCCAGATACTGGTTGAGAGCGAAGGGGTCGTTCGGCACGAACCGTCCATCGCGCGCGATGTCATTGGCCATACCCAGCACATCGACCCGGATGTTGTTGCGATGCTCCTCCAGATAACCGCGCGACGCCTCCAAACCTTCGTTCAGGGCGATGCGGACCGAATCGTTGAACCAGGACTGGATGCCGAGGTTGAAGAACGCGGTCGCGAACACCGCTACGACGATGGCGGGCGTCACCGCGACCACGCTGAACAGCAGCACCAGCCGCACGTGGAGCCGCGACCCGGCCGAGCCGCGCCGGCTTTCCACCCAGATGCGGGTGATCCGCCCCGCCAGCACTGCGCCCAACAACAGCAGCACCACCAGGTTCGACAGCACGAGCGCGAACATCAGGTTGGGCGTCAAAACCATCCCGCCCGACAGCATGACAAACGTCGAAATGCCCAGCGCCAGCGCGAACGCCGCCAGCAGCAGTGTCACGACCTTACCCAGCAACGCATCCGCCAGGCGCCGCATCAGCGAGCGGCGCGGCGGCTCCGCCACGTGTTGAAGCGCGGACCGTTTGCTGGAGGCGTTCACCCCTAGCCGATCCCGCGTACCACCGGGATGTCCAAATCCCGGATTTTCTTGCGCAATGTGTTGCGGTTCAGCCCAAGCATCGAGGCCGCCTTGATTTGGTTGCCGCGCGTCGCCGAGAGCGTCATCTGGATTAGCGGGCGCTCCACCTCGGCGATGACCTGGTCGTAGATGTCGCGCATCGGCATTCCGTCCCGGCTGGCGGCGAGGAACTGCCGGATGTGCCGCTCGACCGCCAATGCCAAAGGCTCGGGGCCGCCGGAGTGGTGCGGCTGCTCGGCGTCGATCCCGGTCTCCAGCAGCTCGGTTCCGATCACCTCGTCGGTGATCGTCTCTTGCGCATACAGTGCCGCCAGGCGCCGCATGAGGTTTTCCAGCTCGCGGACGTTGCCGGGCCAGCGGTGCTGACGCAGGCGCTCGATGGCGGATTGGTCGAGCAGCTTCGCTGGCAGGCCGCTCTCACGCGCCTTTTCCAGGAAATGCCGGGCGAGCACGGGAATGTCTTCCAGCCGTTCGCGCAGCGGCGGCAGCCGGATCGGCACGACATTCAGGCGGTAAAATAGGTCCTCGCGGAACTGCCCGGCGCGGATTGCCTGGCGCAGGTCGCGATGCGTCGCGGCCACGATGCGGACGTTGGCACGAATGGGCTGCCGGCCGCCGACGGTGGTGAACTCGCCTTCCTGCAGCACGCGCAGCAGCCGGGTCTGCGCCTCGGCCGGCATGTCGCCGATCTCATCAAGGAACAGCGTGCCGCCAGCCGCCTGTTCGAAACGGCCCTGGCTGCGGTTCAGCGCACCGGTGAAGGCGCCGCGCTCATGCCCGAACAGCTCGCTCTCGATCAGCTCGCGCGGGATGGCGGCCATGTTGATCGCGACGAATGGCCCAGTGCGGCGGCGGCCGTAGTCGTGCAGCGCGCGGGCCACCAGCTCCTTGCCCGTCCCGCTCTCGCCGTTCACCATGACGGTCAGGTCGGTCGTGGTCAGCCGGGCGATGCTGCGATAGATCTCCTGCATTGCGACGCTGCGGCCGATCAGCGGCAGGCGCTCCTCCGCGTCGCGCGGTTCGGCGGGCGACGTTTCGGCGGCCGGCGCCGGCGCCTGCAGCGCACGGCCCACGACGGCCAGCAGCTCCTTCAGGTCGAACGGCTTGGGCAGGTATTCGAATGCGCCGCGCTGCGCCGCCTTCACCGCGGTCATCAGGGTGGACTGCGCGCTCATGACGATGACGCGCAGCTCCGGGCGGATGCGCTTGATGCGCGGGATCAGGTCGAGGCCGTTCTCGTCCGGCATGACCACATCGGTGATCACGAGGTCGCCCTCGCCGTCCTCCACCCAGCGCCAGAGCGTTGCGGCATTGCCGGTGCAGCGCACCTGGTAGCCGGACCGGCCCAGCGCCTGGGTCAGGACCGTGCGGATGGACCGGTCGTCGTCGGCCACGAGGACGGTGGGAGGGGTCATACGGGGTCCTTCAGGAGGCGTCCGACTCGGTCTCGATGATTACCGGCAGAAACAGGCGGAACTCCGTCCGGCCGGGACGGCTGTCCACCTCGATCAGCCCGCCATGGTCGCCGACGATCTTGGCCACCAACGCAAGACCCAGGCCGCTGCCGGACGACTTGCTGGTGACAAAGGCCTCGAACAGATGCGGACGGATATCCTCTGGAATGCCCGGCCCGTTGTCGCGCACCGTCACGACCAGCGGCAGATGCAGCCGCTGGTCGCTGCCCGCCATCGCCAGCCGCATGCCGTGCCGAAAGGACGTGGTCAGCACGATCTCACCCGACCCGCGCTCACATAGCTCCGGGTCGTCGGCAATTGCCTCGGCCGCATTCTTCACCAGGTTCAGCAGCACCTGCACGAGCTGATCCCGATTGGCCCAGGCCGGCGGCAGCGACGGATCATAGACCTCGGTCAGCTTTACATGCGCCGCGAACCCGGCGCTTGCGAGGCGGCGCACGTGCTCCAGCACGCGATGGATATTCACCGCCCGGCGTTCGATCGGCTTCTCGCCGAAGATCTCCATGCGGTCCACCAGGTCGCGGATGCGGTCGGCCTCGTCACGGATCAGCACCGTCAGCTCACGGTCGCCGTCGGACACGCTGGCCTCCAGCAGCTGTGCTGCGCCACGGATGCCCGATAGCGGGTTCTTCACCTCGTGCGCCAGCACCGCCGACATGCCGGTGACGCTGCGCGCCGCACCGCGGAATAGAATCTGGCGATCGAGAGCGCGGGCGGCGGAGCTGTCATGCAGCGTCAGCAGCACGCAGCCGGGCTCCTCCAGCAGCGCCGTGGCCTGCACCATGGTGCCGCGCTTGTGCAGCCGCGGGCTTTCGAGCGTGAGGTCGTGGTCGGAGATCGAAGCGCCATGCAGCCGGACCTGTGCCAGCAGCGCGAACAGCGGATTGTCCTCCGGCAGCAGCGTCGCAAGCGTCATCTGGCGCAACTGCAGCAGCGACACCCCAAGGAACTGCTCGGCCGCCTGGTTGGCGAAGCGGAAGCGGTTCTCGGCATCCAGCAGCACGACCGGGACCGGCAGCGCGCTCAGCACAGCCTGCGCGTCCACCTCGACCGTGTTTGGCGGGGGCAACGCGCGCGGTGACAGCCGCTCCACCAGGGCCAGGCGCCCGCGGGTCAGCGCGCCCTTCATGCGGCGAGCGCCTCCAGCCCACGCGCGGCGTTGCCGTCGATCAGCGGATCGAAGAACGCGTCGATCAGCGCTTCGACCGCCGCCCGGCTCGATAGCTTGTTGACCGCCGAGCGGAACTCCGCCGATCCGAACAGGCCGCGCGAGTACCAGGACAGGTGCTTGCGGGCGACCCGCAACCCCGCATCCTCGCCAAAATGCTGCAGCATGGCGTCGTAGTGCTGCAGCATGGTGGCCTTCTGCTCCGCGAGCGGCGGTTCGGCCT
>JANXVC010000174.1 GCA_025351925.1 Rhodospirillales bacterium
ATATGCCCCCGGCGTGATGGCCGAACACCTGCACACCCGTACCAGCGCCAGCCTGTTCGACGTGTCGCACATGGGCCAGTTCACACTCAGCGGCGACGGCGCGGCGGCGGCGTTGGAGCGCCTCGTGCCGGGCGAATTCCAGGCGCTGCAGGCGGGCCGCCAGCGCTACACGCTGCTGCTGAACGACATCGGCGGCATCCTGGACGATTTGATGGTCGCCAACTACGGCGACCGGCTGATGATCGTCGCCAACGCCAGCCGCAAGGAGTTCGACGCGCACCACATCGCGCAGGGCCTGCCGCAAGGCCTCGATTTCGAGCAATATCCCGACCGCGCGCTACTGGCGCTGCAGGGTCCCGCGGCAGCCGGCATCATGGCGCGGCTGTGCCCGACTGCGGCAGCGCTGCCCTTCATGGGTGTCGCCGAGGCCTCGGTCGCCGGCATCGCCGTCTGGATCAGCCGCTCCGGCTACACCGGGGAGGACGGCTTCGAAATCTCCGTCGCCGCAGCCGATGCGGAGTCGCTGGCTTCTCAGTTGCTGGCTGAACCCGGCGTGCTGCCGGCCGGGCTGGGCGCCCGCGACAGCCTGCGGTTGGAGGCCGGGCTGTGCTTGTACGGCACCGATATCGACGAGCTGACGACGCCCGTCGAGGCGAACCTCGCCTGGGCGATCGGCAAGCGGCGCCGGGCCGAGGGCGGGTTCACCGGGTCGGCCGTGGTGCTGGACCAGTTGAAGACCGGCCCGCACCGGCTGCGTGTCGGGCTGCGGCCGACCGGCAAGGCGCCAGCGCGGGCGCTGACCCCGATCGTCTCGCCTGACGGACTGTCGGCCGGCGACGTCACCTCGGGCGGCTTCTCCCCCACGCTCGGCGCGCCGGTCGCCATGGGCTATGTGCGGCGGGACGTGTCGGCGCCAGGGACCGAGCTGCAGCTGCTAGTGCGCGACAACATCCTGCCGGCCCAAGTCGTGCCGCTGCCGTTCGTGCCGCACCGCTACGTTTAACCGGAGCATCCCAGCATGATCGAAACTCGCTATACCAAGGACCACGAATGGGTCCGCCTGGACGGCGCTGTCGCGACCGTCGGCGTAACCGACCATGCGCAGGAGGCTTTGGGCGACGTCGTGTTCGTCGAACTGCCCCAGCCCGGCCGCGAGGTGTCGGACGGCGAGGCCTGCGCCGTGGTCGAGAGCGTGAAGGCGGCGTCCGACGTCTATGCGCCGCTGACTGGGCGCGTGACCGAGGCGAACGACGCCGTCGTGGACGACCCGGCCCTCGTCAATCGCGCGGCGGGCGGCGACGGCTGGTTTTTCCGCATGGAACTGGCCGACCCCGCGAGCTTCGCCGCCCTGATGGACGAGGCTGCCTATAAAGCCTTGGTGGACGCATTATGATGGACGGCGGCTTCGACCCGCTCGCCGAGTTGGGCACGCTGGAGGGCGCGGACGGCTTCGTCGCCCGCCACGTCGCGCCGAACGAGGCCGAGATCGCCGCCATGCTGCACGAGGTCGGCGCGGCGGCCCTGGACGAGCTAGCGGCCAAGGCGGTGCCGGCCGCGATCCGCGCGCTGAATGCGATGGCCCTGCCGCCCGCCATCGACGAGGCCGCCGCCATTGCCGAACTGCGCGGGTTGGCCGGGCAAAATGCGTGCAAGCGGTCGCTGATCGGCCAGGGCTATTATGGCACCCACGTGCCACCAGTCATCCTGCGCAATGTGCTGGAAAACCCCGGTTGGTACACCGCCTATACGCCATATCAGGCCGAGATCGCTCAGGGGCGGCTTGAGGCGCTGCTGAACTTCCAGACAATGGTCTGCGATCTCACGGCCATGCCAATCGCCAACGCCTCCCTGCTCGATGAGGCGACAGCGGCGGCCGAGGCCGTGACGATGGCGCGCGGCGTGAACCACGGCAAATCCGACGTGCTCGTTGTCTGCACCGACCTGCATCCGCAGACCCGCGCCGTGCTGGCGACCCGGGCGGCGCCGCTGGGGGTGCGGCTCCTGGACGTAACGCCAGGCGATACCGCGGCGATCAACGCGGCCAGCCCGTTCGCCGTCGTGCTGCAATACCCCGGCACCACGGGCGCCATCCGCGACCTGCGCACCGAGATCGCCGCCGCCCACGACGCCGGCGCGCTCGCCATCGTCTGCACGGACCTACTGTCCCTCGTCATGCTGACGCCGCCTGGCGAGATGGGCGCCGACGTCGTCGTGGGCTCGGCGCAGCGCTTTGGGGTGCCGATGGGCTTTGGCGGCCCGCACGCCGGGTTCTTTGCGACCCGGGACAGCTACAAACGCCAGATGCCCGGCCGGCTTGTTGGCATGAGCCAGGACGCCGCCGGCAACCCGGCGCTGCGCCTCGCCTTGCAGACGCGTGAGCAGCATATCCGGCGAGAGAAGGCCACCAGCAACATCTGCACCGCCCAGGTCCTGCTGGCGGTGATGGCCGGGATGTATGCGGTTTGGCACGGCCCCAAGGGTCTGCAGCGCATCGCCCGGCGGGTAAATCTTCAAGCAAGGCTGCTCGCTGGCGCCGCCATGCGTGCTGGGCTCACGCTCCGGCACAATGCGTTCTTCGACACGCTGACGCTCGACGGCGACACGGCGGGGCTGGCGAACGCCGCCGAGGCGGCCGGGTTCAACTTGCGGACGCTGCCGGATGGCGGCGTGTCGATTGCACTGGACGAGACGGTGACGCGGCAGGAACTCGGGCAACTGGCCGAGCTTCTCGGTGCCCCGCTGCTCGACGCCGCCGGCAGCGTGCCCCCTGCCCTGTCGCGCGCGTCGTCTGTGCTGAGCGCGCCCGTATTCAGCGCCTACCACGCCGAGCACGAGATGCTACGCTACCTGAAGCGGCTCGAGGACCGCGACGTGGCGCTGAACCGCAGCATGATCCCGCTCGGCTCCTGCACCATGAAGCTGAACGCCACGGCCGAGATGCTGCCAATCTCGCTGCCGGGTTTCGCCGACATCCATCCCTTCGCACCCGCCGAGCAAACCCGGGGTTACCTGACATTGATCGAGCGGCTGTCGGGCTGGCTATGCCAGGTGACCGGCTTTGCCGCCGTGTCGCTGCAGCCGAACGCCGGCAGCCAGGGCGAATACGCCGGCCTGCTGGCGATCCGCGCCTTCCACGCATCGCGCAACGAGGCGCACCGCGACATCTGCCTGATCCCGTCCAGCGCGCACGGCACCAACCCGGCCAGCGCGGTCATGGCCGGCTACCGCGTGGTCGTTATCGGCTGCGACCGCGACGGCAACGTGGATCTTGCCGACCTTCGCGCCAAGGCCGGGCAGCACACTGGCCGGTTGGCCGCGCTGATGGTCACCTACCCCAGCACGCACGGCGTGTTCGAGGAGAGCATCCGCGAGATCTGCGACCTCGTGCACCGGCACGGCGGCCAGGTTTACATGGACGGCGCCAACATGAACGCGCAGGTCGGCCTCACCAGCCCGGCGGCGATCGGCGCCGACGTCTGCCACCTCAACCTGCACAAGACGTTCTGCATCCCGCATGGCGGCGGCGGCCCCGGCATCGGCCCGATCGGCGTGGCGGCCCATTTGGCGCCGTTCCTGCCCAATCATCCGATGCGGGCCGATGCCGGTCCGGCCACCGGCTTCGGCCCGGTGTCCGCCGCCCCGTTCGGCAGCGCCGGCATCCTGCCGATCAGCTACGCCTATATCCGCATGATGGGGACAGCCGGCTTGCGTCGCGCGACCGAGGTGGCGATCCTGAACGCCAACTACATGGCTGCCCGCCTCCGGCCGCACTACCCCGTGCTTTACACCGGCGCCCATGGCCTGGTCGCGCATGAGTGCATCCTGGATTGCCGCGGCTTCCAGGCGGAGGCCGGGATCGGCGTCGAGGACATCGCCAAGCGCCTGCAGGACTATGGCTTCCACGCGCCGACCATGAGCTGGCCGGTCACCGGCACGCTGATGATCGAACCGACGGAGAGCGAGGGCCGCGCCGAGATCGACCGCTTCTGCGACGCGATGATCGCGATCCGGGCGGAGATCGCCGCCATCGCCGCCGGCACGCTGGACCGAACAGACAACCCGCTCAAGCACGCGCCGCACACGGTCGGCGAGGTCGCCGGGACGGAGTGGCCGCACGCCTACTCCCGCGAGCAGGCGGCGTTCCCGCTGCCCTTCGTACGCGCCGCCAAGTATTGGCCGCCGGTGAAGCGGGTGGACAACGTGTATGGCGACCGCAACCTGGTCTGCACCTGCGCCCCGATCGAAGCCTACGCGCAGGCTGCGGAGTAGCTAACCCGCCAGCAGAGCCCGCGCGTCGCCCCACCAAGCGCGGGCCAATGCGCCCGCCGGCTCCGCTCGGG
>JANXVC010000179.1 GCA_025351925.1 Rhodospirillales bacterium
CTGCACGGCGGCGAGGTCGCGCCGCAGGCTAGCAGCGAACTCCTCAAGCGGGGTGCCGACGGTCGCGTCGAGCACTCCGCCCAGGTTCTCCTTGCCTTCGTGTCGCAGCAGCGTATTCAGCCGTTTCGCGACTGCGATGCCGTCTGCAAGCCCGGGAACCTGCGCCAGCAGACGCGAGATGAACGCCTGCTCAGCCTCTGGCAGTGCATTGGGATCGGCCATGAGCATGCGCGCGACCTAGCGACCCGATGGAGATTGCTCGTCGCCAGTGCGTGCGCTGGCCCTGCCCCCGGCAGCTTGCAGCTCGCTTTGACGCCGCTGTCCAGCCCACTTCCGCACGGTCCCAGGCCGGCCAGGGAAGCCGAGGTCGATCAACTCCCGCCACAGCAGGGCGGCGTTGCGGCAACCCTCCGTCCAGCGCCGTTCAAGGCGGTCGCGATAGGGAGCAAGAACACTCATCCGCGGTGGCTTGCGCCAGAGCGGGGCGCCGCCGGCTCGAAGCCAGCGCCGGATCGTCTTGCGTTCCGCGCCAAGCTGAGCGGCGACGCGTGAAATGGATACACCTGCCGCGCGCAGCCGTGCGGCTTACTCGTAGCGCGCATGCCGCCGGGCAGCGGATACCTGGCTGCGCTTGGCTACCGCACTCGGTTTGGGGCTGTCCGGCTCGGCAACCGGTGCTGTCGCGGGCAAGGTGGCGCCTTGCTCGCTGGCCTGTTTGGCCGCACGTCGGACAGCGGCGTGTTGGCAGTCAACCACGCTGCGGAGCGCATCGCCGAGGTTGCGCTGCAGATGCCAGCGATCCGCAGCCTGGACCGCATCCGGCGCGCCCTGCCGCACGCCGTCTGCATAAGCGCCGGCCCGGTCGCGCGCGACAATCTCGACGCTTGGATGCTGGTGCAGCCAGCCTGCCAGCCTGCCAGAGTGTCGGCTTGGCGGTCGGGCAGAAGGGCGAGCCGCAGCAGCGTGTCTGCGCTGGTCGGCATAGCCAGCCTTTCGGCCAGGCGCATGCCGGCTTCGCCGCCCATCACCAGCCCAAGATGGCATTGTAGCCGGGTGGCCAGCGGCAGCATGGCGGTGTCCCTCATGGCCGCACCAGCTCGGCCGCCAGCGTGTCCCGGGCGGCGCAGATCGCCGCCAGCGTGGCATCGGCCTGGCGCGCCTCGCCGGCGTCGCTGCGGTCAACGTTGCCGACCTACTTCTCAGCATCGACGGCCCCGCACACCAGGTCCGCATGCAGCGTGGTGATCCACTCCCGGGCCGTGTCCGCGTCGGCCGTCGCACGCCAGCGGGACGCAATGCCCTGAGCCGCCCTGGTCACGCGCGCAACCGGCGTGCCGGCCTGGATCAGCCGGCCCAGCTGTTCGATCGCGGACAGCGCGGGCGAACGCTCGACGGAAGCTTGGGTCACCGGCTTGTGGGCCATCGGTCTATTCCTCTCGGGACTGGGTTATTTTGAGACGGAGCGGCACAGGCGGCGTGCTGAGCGCCACGAACCCTGACCGTTCGAGGCATTCGACCAAAGCGTCGGCGGCGACCTGCGCCATGGCGTCGCTCGTGCAGCGGCGCGGATCGCCCGAGCGGCCGTAGCGAAGCGCGTGGTCGATGGCGTCACGGAGCTCGTCGCGGATTGCTCGGCGGACAGGCTGGTTCGTCATGAGCAAAGCGTAACCATAGGATGAGAACGAAGTAAGAACTGTCTCCTTCGCTGCTCCGGTCCCGTTGATGACACCAACCTTGAGGGTTTCGACGATCCTCTCCCAGCGCTGTCATCAACACCCTCCGAGTCTTGGCACATCGATGCCGTCGGCGGCGTCCACATGATCAACGCCCTGCTTGCCGCAACCCTCGACCGCCTGGCCCTGCTAGCACCTCGTCCTTGTGGGGCAGCTTGCGTGGAGTGACTGAGTGGGGGCGCTGCGGTACCGATTGGCCATGATGGTCGAGCGCCGGAACGTGTCAACGACTTCGGTACGGCCGGGGGTTGGAATTTAGGCTTGGATAGTCGGGTCGGTTGTGCGGCATTAAGCGGAGCGAGGCGGCTGGCCCCTTGGTGTGATCGTGACGGTTAAGGATCGGGTGACTGGCCTA
>JANXVC010000082.1 GCA_025351925.1 Rhodospirillales bacterium
CACCCCGCTTGAGATCATGCCAATCGCCGCGTAAGACTCAAACCAAACAGCCTCCGGAAATCCCGGGGCGGTTCACATTGGCGGTCGCGACATGCAGGCGCAAACTGCCTTCGTTGCCGGTCATTTCAAGGTGGCCGCCTAAAAACTCTGCCTCTCGGCGCTTCGTGTATCGATGTCCAGAGTTTGCGACAGAACCAAACGTAGAGCCACCCCGTGGCTTTGGGCGCGACTAACTCAGCTTGACAGACAAAGCCCCATACAAGTTCCGGCCAAGCTGACCGCGAAGGTGTGGGCGCCCGCGGCCCAGAGGTGGCAGCTTGAGCTATCGGAGCGATGGTAGGATGGTCACCAATCCTGGAAGGTAAGCTCACTCTCTTGCAATTCGGCCGCTTCCCAGGCTTCGCGGCCACCGCGATACCAGAAGACTTGGCGATAGCCGAGGGTTGCCAGGCGGAGTGCCAGGTTGTGGCCGTCGAAGCGTTCTGCATTCCAGCCGACAACGACAATCGGGCGGGCGAGATCGCCGCCGGTCAATTGCTCCAGCTTGCGGCGGAGGCGTTCTTGCGCGCGGTCCGAGAATGTACCGCCAAGGCCGCTCCGGCGCAGCCCAATGGCGCCCGGCAAGGACTTGCCCCAGGAATTCGCGACAGTGTCGAGGACGATCGGCTTCTGCTCGACAAGCATCGCGGCCAGTGCTGCGGTCGTCACCGTGGTCACACCCGGCAACGTCGTGGGGGTTTTGCCGGCCAAGATGGTGCGCAACTCCGCAACAGGCGCCACACCGGAATCGATCGCCTCATCGGCGTGGTCGCGGAGTCCGGCGAGCCGCAGCCCCTCCTGATACCGGCGGAGTTGGGCCAGGACCAACGGACTCGACGTACCCCAGTCACCCGTGCTCCGCACGGTCACGAAGGGCCATATGCGGTCGGCCTCGGCCACGGCGCGCTCGGCGTCGGCTTTGTGCCCGCTCCATGCTTCACTCGCAGCGATCATCAGGTATGTGTAGCATCGCTCGCCCGGATCGCTGTCGGGAAAGGCGGTGAGGTAGCGTTGCGCCCAGACAATCGCTTCCGGAAAGCGGCCGAGCAGCAGCATCGCTAGGGCGATCTTTTGATACCGGAGAGGGACAAACGCGTCGCGCGGCGCGAGACGGAGTGCGGTCTGCAACGGGGCGATGGCCTCATCGGCCTTGCCGCTGAACAGCTTGGCGTTGGCGAGCTGATGATGGCCGAACACGTTGTTCGGATAGCGGTCGATCAGCACTTGCGCGGTGTAGCTGAGGTCGGCCCACTTCCCCTTTGCCCGCAGCAAAAACACGTTCGCGGCCAGAACGCTCTCGCCGTTGGGATCGACCGCGCTCGCCTGTGCGACCAGCTTCTCGGCGCGAGCAAAACTGTCGGCGTCGCCGTGCCCGTCGACAAACTGCTCCAGCAGCACAGTCGCGAGGCCAAGCATGGCCGGAACAGACGATGGATCGAGCCTAAGCGCGCGCTCGAAGAGAGAGGCGGCCACGATCCCCCGCTCACGATTGTAGGGGTTCAGCCAGATGGATCGCGCGCGCAGCACGAGGTCGAACGCGTCCGGGCTGGTCGGGCGCTCGCGAGCGCTCCTCGCGCTTTCATGGTCGACCAGGCTGATGCCGAGTGCACCCTTGATCCGGGTAATGATCTGATGCTGCCCGGCGTTGAGGTCCTTGATGTCCTCATCGAACCGATCCGACCAGATCTGCGCCCCGGTTTCGGCAGAGACGAGTTCGGCGTTCACCCGCAACGCGTTCTCGACCCGGCGCACGCTGCCGTGCAGAACATACCGCACGTCCAGCGCGCGGCCGATGAGCCGAGCGTCCGTTGCCGTATCCTTGAACATGCGGGCCGAGGATCGGGCGATCACCTTGGCCTCGGGGATGTGCGATAGGTCGCTGGTCAGGTCGTCGGTAATGGCATCGGCGAGATAGGCATTGGCCGGGTCGCTGCCGACGCTCTGGAAGGGAAGAACCACGAGGGACAGCCGTGGCGGTGGGTTGGCCGGCCCGTCCTGACGGCTTATGACGATGTTGACGGCGGCCGATGCGAGTACCGCCACGACTGCGGCGAACACCGGCCACCGCTTCCATAAGCTGGGGGCTCGGGTCGGCATGGGGCCCGGGTCTGCCTCATTCCGGCCCCCCCTGTCCGACGGCGGGCCGCTGCGGCGCGGCCGGGAAACCACTAGACAGTCGCAATCCGGCACTGCCGGAGCGGGTCTGGCGTCGGGCGGCGCGGTTTGAGCCGCGACGGCATCTCCGGTTCGGGTGACCGCCCAGACGAAGCGGTAACCGCGGCCTGGCACGGTGTGAATGCAGCTCGGTCCCGACCGGCCGGCATCCAGCGCCTTTCGCAGCGCGGAGACCTGCACCGTGAGGTTGGCTTCCTCGACCGCCAACCCAGGCCAGACCGCATCCATGATGTCTTGTTTGGGAACGAGCTGGCCGTCTCGCCTGACCAGAAGTTGCAGAACTTCCAGCGCCCGAGAACCCAAGGGCACGAGAGTGCCATCCGCCCTGAACAGCTGGCCATGCCGCTCGAGGCGGAAGCCCTGAAACTGAAAGCCAGAATCGGTGGAGATTGCGTCCATCCTCACCTCCAGAATTTCAGTGCAGTGACGGCGTCACGACACGCCCAAGCAGCTCGTTTAGAAACGCTAACATTGCTTTGGGCGTTTTTGCAGGTTTTTACATTCATCTCGTAGCGTTCCGGGCCGTAAGCGCCTCCTCTGGCGTCGCTTGCCGTTGAAGAGGATCTTGGTGAGCAGCGGGAGGTCGTAGGCGCCTGGGACACAAAGCCGGGCGCCTGTGCCAGCCGCCCGGCATTCAGACGAGGTGAGCCGGAGGCGGGCGACTGCCAACGTCGCCTCGCTGACGTCTTCGACCGGTTCAGTAACGCAAAGCGTCATCAACAAGGGGAGGACTTCGTGAACGCAGCACTCTTGGCTTCAATGGCCGTCGCGGCGACGTGTTTCATCAGCCCGGCGGACGCGCATTGCTCAGACCAAACAATAAAGGGCGATTACGCCTTCACCATCCAGGGCAACGTCCTGTCACCGGAGGGAACCGTGGTCCAGCTCGTCAACGGCGTCGGGATCGTCGCCTTTGACGGCGTCGGAAACCTGGTTCAGGAGGATTTCGGAATCTACAACGGAGTGCCGTCGCCCGGTGGACCAACGAACCCGAGCGGTTTCCACACCGGCGAAACCGGCACCTATTCGATCAATCCGGACTGCACCGGCAGCGCGACCCTCGTGTTTGGACCAGGCACCGGGCTCAACCTGGCGTTTGTCGTCGCGGGGAACGGGGCCACCTTGCACAATGTCGTTTCGGGTGGGACTATCGATGGGGTGCCGGTTCTGCTGCAAACGAGGGCTGACTTTGAGCGGATTTCATTGCAGAGAAAAGCCGCCGACGACTGATCACGGCTCCTGGTAGATCATGCCGTCGCGTTCTTAGAGGCGGTTTTCACAACTACCCTGGGTTTAGCTGACCTGATTGCTGGCTTGGGTGTCGCTGCCCATCTCTGGACATTTGGAAGAGAGATGGCGGTATGGCTTTCAAGATTTTGGACCTGATCGCAACGGTGGTTGAGTGCTGCGAGGTGCGATGCCCGCCCGGGCCGGGGCACCCGCCTGCCGAGACCATACGCGTGCTCGCCACGTTGTAGCGGTTCCTGCGCGAGGGCATACCATGGCACAGCCTGACGGCGAGCGCGGGCGAAGCCAGCGGCTCGACCCTGCGCCGCCGTCTGGAAGTCTGGGCGCGGGGTGGCGTGCTGGCGCGGGTGCACGCCCTGCTCGTGGCCATGTTGCGCGGCGACCTCGCCGGAACGCGAAGCGTTTGCGGCTGAGATCTTGATCCTGGACAGCTGCTGCGTGCGGGCGAGCTTGCCGGACCCAACCCGACAGACCGCGGCAAGAAAGGCACCAATACCACGTCGCGGTCACGGGTGACGGCGTCCCTGTCGCGTGCGTCGCCACGGCTGCCAACGTCAAGGCCAGAACTTGTATGGGGATTTCGGTGTCAAGCGGTTTTTGGTGAGACTGGCTTTCATCATCGCCTGAGCTCAACCGGTTCATGTTCTTTTCAGTCACGGCCGTAGCCGCGGGGCTGTCAACGCCGGAGTAATAATGCGTCGGCGCGCCGGAGTAATAATGCATCAGGGACGAACGCCAGAAGGCCCCCGCGGGGGCCTTCTGGCGTTTCGATCGGATGAAGGCACCATAGGGAGCTCGTTTTTCCCTATTGGTGCGATGTGCGGAGGGGCTGGGGACCGGGGATGGTCAGTCCCTGCCAAATCCTCGGGGTAGGTCGATTGCCTGAAGCTCGGTCAGGTCGAGGTCGCAGACTGCCCGCAGCGCCTCAGCGGTGGCGCCGTCCTGCAAGCTGTCCGGCAACGCTTCCAGCCAGGCGGCATACTGCGCCTGCAATTCTGCCAGTTCGGCGACGGCGTCATGCCAGCGCCGGACCCGGCCGCGATGATCGGCCGGGCGGCGGATGCGGATGACCGGCGCCCCGGCCGGCCGCGCCGCGCGATGGCGGGCCTGTCGTTCCGCGTCGGTCATGGGCCTGTCGCCGAGCGGTTTGCGTGGCATGGTCTCACTCCGTAGCGTGACGTCACGAAACTCATAGGGCACCGCGCGTTGCGGCATCATCCCTCGGGTGAGCGATCCGAAGTGTCGCCGTACCGGGTGCCGCGCTGACGTTGCTTGCTTTGCTTGAGCCGGTAGCTGTCCCCGTTCATTTCAAGAATGTGAACGTGGTGGGTCAGCCGGTCGAGCAGCGCGCCGGTGAGCCGTTCGGACGCAAACACGCTGGTCCACTCGTCGAACGGCAGGTTGCTGGTGACGATGGTCGAGCCGCGCTCGTAGCGTTGGCTGAACACCTCGAACAGCAGTTCGGCGCCGGTCTGGGACAACGGCACGTCGAACCGAGAGGTTCGCCGGACATAGCCGAGTTCGTCGATCACCAGCAGCTTGTAGCCGGCAAGCTGGCGTTGCAGCCGCAGCAGCCGCTTCTCGTCGCGCGCCTCGATCAGCGCGTGGACCACGGCTGCAGCCGTAGTGAAGCCGACCGACAACCCCTTTTGGCAGGCCGCCAGCCCCAAGCCGAGCGCCACGTGGCTTTTGCCCGTGCCACTGTTGCCGACCGCGATGACGTTCTCCCGCCGCAGCACATACTCCGAGCGGGCCAGCTCCAGCACCAACGCCTTGTTCAGCGACGGCAACGCCAGGAAGTCGAAGCTGTCGAGGCTTTTGACCGCCGGGAACCGCGCCTCCTTGATGCGCCGCTCGACCATCCGCCGCTCCCGTTCGATCAGCTCCAACTCCGCCAGTCGCAGCAGGTAGCGGACATGGTCGACGGCATCGGTCGCGCACTGCCGCGCCAGCTTGTCATACTCACGCAAGAAGGTCGGCAGCTTCAGCGCCTTCAGGTGATGGGCGAGCAGGACCTGGGGCGTGTCGCTCATGGCGCCGCACCGGTGAGCAGATCCAGGTAGGTCCGGGGCGAAGTGATCGCCACGCTGGCGCGCGGCAGGTAAGGATACACCGTCATGTCGAGCCTGGCCGGCCGGCGCTCAATCCGGCACAGCACCAGGTGCTTCACCGCGTCAAAGCCGATCACGCCACGCTCGATCGCACCGCGCACGCCGGCCGCGACGTCCTCGACCCCAAACACTTCCAGCAGCCGCAGCACCTGCACGAACTCGCGCTTGCCTTGCTTGCCCATGCGCGCCTCGAGCAAGCGGCGGAGGACCGTGAACGCCTCGGGCAAGTTCCAGCCGGCCAACGGCGCGGCCTGGTCGAGCGCGCCGATCTTGCGCTCGAGCAGCGCCAGGTAGTGCAGCGGGTCAAAGACAAAGTCCTCCCGCTCGTAGGACCGGACGTGCCGGGCGATGATGTCGGCGCCGCACGAGATCACCACCGTGTCGACAGTGCCGCAGATCAGCACCTCGCGATGGCCGTAGGCCGTCGGCACCGAATAGTCGGTGCCGCGATAACGGACCAAGGACAGCGAGCTGACCCGGCCCGGCCGCTTCTCACAAGCGTCGTAGGGCGACAAGGGCAGCTCGTGGAAGCGCGCCAGATCTCGCGCCAGCCGTTCGCCGATCGTCTCGTCATGGCCGCGCAGCCGATCGGCAAAACGACGGCGGCAATCCGCCAGCAACTGCTCGTTCAGCGCGGCAAAGCTCGCGGCATGGGGCAGCGGCACGAGATAGTTCCGCCGGGCCCAACCGACCAAACCCTCCACCTTGCCTTTGTCGTTGCCCTTGCCGGGCCGGCCAAACCGATCGGCAAACAGGTAGTGCGATTGCAGCTCGCTGAACACACGCGTCCGTTGCCGTGTTCCATCCCCCAGGATCCGAGCCACCGCCAGCTTGGTGTTGTCATACAAGATCGACGCCGGCACCCCGCCGAAGAACGCAAACGCCGCAACATGCCCGGCGCAGAACGCCTCCGTCGTTTCCGCCGGATAAGCCTGCACAAAGCCGGCGTCGCTGTGCGGCATGTCCATGGCAAAGAAGTGGATCGTTCGTTCCACCCCGCCGATCACCGCCAACGCCTCGCCAAAGTCAGCCTGCGCGTGGCCGGCATCATGCCGCAGCGGCACAAACATCTCACGCTGCCGCTGCCGCCGCGCCAACACGTAATCCTTGACGATGGTCAGGCTGCCGCCATACCCGTGCTCGTCACGCAACCGCTCGAAAACCCGCTTGGACGTGTGCCGCTGCTTCGCCGGCCGCCCCTTGTCCTCTTCCAGGATCTGGTCGATGACGCCCACAAAGGGATCCAGCTTCGGACGCGCCGCCAGCCGGCTGCGCCGGTAGCCCGGCGGCACCGAAAACGACAGCATCTTCGCCACCGTCCGAGGATCAATGCCAAAACGACGCGCCGCCTCCCGACGACTGAGCCCCTCAATCCGAACCGCGTCGCGAACCCTCGCATACAGCTCCACGAGCTTCATCCCCCCACCCTCTGCATCCAATGCAAAGAGCGTCCTACCGCCGGAATTTTACTCCGGCGCAACCGGACAGCCCGGCTACTTCAGTGAGGGAGTTTGTCTCCGGCGCTTACACCATCATGTGCCGGTCTTGCATAGCCGCGCCTGTCTGTCCGGGTTGCAGCCACCCTTCATCACGGCTGCACAGCAGCTACCCCCGCCGGCTGGCAGACCTGCCCTGGCAAGGCCGTCACGTGCAGATCGAGGTG
>JANXVC010000098.1 GCA_025351925.1 Rhodospirillales bacterium
CCAGCACCTGTTCGTCTTCGTCACCAACCGGGATCTGCCGCCGACGAACAACGGCTCGGAACAGGCGCTGCGTCCCTGCGTCGTCTTCCGCAAAATTACCAACTGCTTTCGCTCGCACTGGGGCGCGAGCCTCTACGCCGACGTCCGATCCGTGTTCGAGACCGCCCGACGGCGCGGCATACCGGTCCTGCGATCCATTCGCCTGACCTTGGACGGACAGCCTCTGCCCATCAGCCCATAGTCCGCTTGTCGCCAGGCACGTCATCGCGCAATAGACGTTGTTGGAAGGGCATCGCGGCCGATGCCCAAGGCAGCGAAACCCGGACATCATGGCCAAGCCGACCCTTGCAAAGCACAGCGCCGCAGATGTTGTCAGTCTGAAGGTCACGCTGCGCGGTGTGAAGCCGCCGATCTGGCGCCGTCTGCTCATGCCCGGCACGATGACGCTGGGCGACCTGCACCAGGCGATCCAGGCGGCGATGGGCTGGCGTGATTGCCACCTTCATGCCTTCGACATCGACGGGCAGACATATGGCGACCGGCGCACCACCGACGACGTCGCCGACGAAAACCGCTTGACCCTAAACGGCCTGCTGAAATCCGGCATTGCCCGCTTCGGCTATACCTACGACTTCGGCGACGCCTGGGAACACGCGGTCGCCATCGAGAAAACCCAGCCAGCGGTCAGCGGGAGTTCCTATCCGGCCTGCGTCGCTGGAAAGCGCAATTGCCCGCCCGAGGACTGCGGCGGCTCGTGGGGCTACCAGCATCTCATGGCTGTTCTCGCCGATCCCGAGCACCCCGAACGCGCCGAGCAACTCGAGTGGATCGGCGAAGAATTCGACCCGGACACCTTCGTCATCGAAACCGCCAACACCATGCTCGCCGCCCAGTTCAAGCGCATACCGCCATCCGTCAATCGCCCATCCCTCGACTGAGCAAAGGGGGGTGAGCAAATACAAACAAGCAGCTCTCTGCTCCCTCCCCAACCAGTCATCGCGATAGTGGGTTCTCTGGCGCTTTTGGCGCCGCCGCGGGCAAGAATTCTAGCGTTCGCCAATTTTGATCGGCTTGCGTTAAGCGGACGGAGAACTCCGTCGTCCATTTCTCCACTGCAATCTTCGAGCAGAGTAGAAAGAGCCGGCCGTTCGCGATCCGCCATAGCTCCGGCACTCCGCCACTCTTTCTTCCTTCAGAGACCGCGTAGGCACAGTGGCCGTCATAAGCTGGGGCGTATCGAGACGGATCGTCTTCAAAAGCATCGCGGTTGGTCGCCGATGAAAAGCGCCAGACTGCTCCATTCCATTCGAGCGTGAGCTCGGGGATACCTTGCACCGGCCTACTCGCCGATCGATAGGCGACTGCATCGTAACCAGACACAGCGAGCCCATTCTCCACGAACTGGCTGCCCGAGACAGCGGCCGTCGTTGACACGAGCATCCAAAGCGAGACCGTCGCGATCAACTGACTCACGGCAATGATGAATGGCTCGATATGTTGTGCGATCGGCCTCGGCTGGTGCGACTGATCCATCATCGGCTCTGCGTCCTTTCTCGTCTCGGTGTTGCCGTGCGGTTCGGCCGAAGCACGGGCGGACGCGATCATCCTTCGACTCGCTGGCTACTCTGGATAAGTCCCAGCAACACCGCGTCGTTCGGCAGCGGCGCGCCCGGGCCGTGACAGGACCGCTACCGTTTCGCGGCCCTTGCCTCAGCAACGACCCGCGCGGCATCGAACGTATTGACGTCGGCCACTAAATCGTTGGTGTACAATGAGGCTGGATCGATCGGGTGGGCGCTCTGGCCGCTGTCCAGCATGTATCTGACGATCGCCGACCAGGCTGCACTGTCATAGCTGCCCCACAGCCCGTTCGCCGGCAGTGGGCCATAATCGAGAAATACTTCGAGGAGCCGGAGATGCTCCGCGACGGCCTGTTGCTCCGAGATGCCCGCTGTCCGGGCGGTCGGAAACTGCTTGAAGTAGGCGCTGATGCATGCTTCCGGGTTCTCGGCGCAGAAAATCCGGCCCTTGGTGAAGGCGCGCGCCAAGCCGACCGCCTCATCCCGGTTGGCTGCCAGGTAACTCTCCGTCGCCATGAGACCCCAAGCGAGGATGGTGTCCATCTCGGGCGTCGTCAGGTAGACGAGTTTGGCCCCGCGGTTCTCAAAGCCGGCGTATGTGAAGGCGTTGATGGAAAGGGCCGAGATGGTCCCGTCCTGCAAGGCCTTCAACGCCCCGGCGCCAGCGCCGACGTCGAGCAGCCGGTAGTCCTTGTTTAGTTTGAACCCCTCGGACTGCAGGATGGCCTGCGTCGTGTAGAATTGCACGGCGGTGAGCGAGAAGACGCCGATATCGGTGCCTTTGACATCCTTCAGCGACTTGACCGGACCGTCCTTCAGGACCGCCAGGGGGAACGGATTGCGTGACGTGATGCCATAGAAGTAGCGCAGCGGCGCTCCTTTGGCCCGGGCAACCACGGTGGCCTCGGGCGCCGGAAGACCATACTGGGCGTTCCCGTTCAGCACCTGCTGGACCACGATGATCGAGCCTTTCGTGGTCTGCATCTCGACCTCGAGGCCTTCCTCGGCGAGCCAGCCTTGCGCCATGGCAACGGCCCACGGCGCGAAGCGGATATCGGGCGCTGGGATCGGCTGGAGCACCGTGACCTTTTTCAGCTTGGGTGCTTCGGCTTTGGCCGTAGGTCCAATCGGCAAGATAACGGCCATGCAGGCGAGTAAGAAAGCGGCAAGGAAAGCCTTCACGTGGGATCTCCTTCATTACGGCGCTCGGTCCAGTAGAGCAGCCTGCGCTCGAGGCCGCGGACGGCCATGGTCGCGGCAAGGCCGATGATCGCGAGAAGGACTAGAACCGCGAACATCGCGGCGGTGTCGAGGTTGGCCTGGGCCTGCAGGAGCAGCACCCCCAGACCGCGTTGGGCGCCGGCGAACTCGGCGACGATGCTGCCAGTCAGGGCCAGCACGACGGCAACACTGAGCCCGGCGAAGATCTGGTGCGCGGCCGAGGGCAGCCGCACGAGGAGGAAGGTCTGCCAGCGGTTCGCCAGGAGCACCGCCATCAGGTCCGTACGCATCCGGTCCACGACGGAAAGCCCGGAGATCGTGTTGATCAGCACGGGGAAGAAGGTGATCAGCGTCACCAGGACGATCTTCGACTGCAGCCCGAAACCGAGCCACATGATGATGAGCGGTGCGGTGGCGACTTTCGGGATCGACTGGATGGCGACCAGGTAAGGAAACAGCAGCCGGCCGAACCGACCGAACTCGGTGATAGCGAGGCCGCAGACGAGGCCCAGCGCCGAGCCGATCAGGAAGCCGGAGACCATCTCCGTCAACGTCGCGGCGAGATGCGTCCAATAAAGCCCTTCGACAAAGCCGGTCCACAGCGCCGTTGCGATGTCGCTGGGTTTGGCCATCACCAGTGGCGACACCTTGAGCGCCACGACCATCAGTTCCCAAAGTCCAAGCACCGCGATCGCAAGAGCCGGCATGACGGCGCGGTTGGCTTGGCCCCGCAGACGCGAGACCATCGAGAGCGGCGGTTGCATGGCCGGACATTCGGATGCTCCCGACAGCAGTATGGTCGCGGGCTCACTCATACGCGGAAGCCATCTCGCTGCCCGGATGCTGGAAGTGCTCGCGCACTCGGTCGCAGAGTGCCGCGAACTCGGGTGCAGCAAGGGTTCGCCGATTGCGCGGGCGCGGCAACGGAATGTCAATCATCTCGGCGATGCGGCCGGGCCGCGGCGTCATGACCACGACGCGGTTGGCGAGGAAGACGGCCTCGGAAATGCCGTGCGTGATCAGCAGCACCGTGCAGCCACTCGCTTCGGCAATGCTGGCGAGATCCAGGTTCATCTGCTCGCGCGTGAGGGCATCGAGCGCGCCGAACGGCTCGTCCATCAAGAGAATGCGCGGCCGGGTCATGAGCGCGCGGACGATCGCGGCGCGCTGGCGCATGCCGCCGGAGAGTTGCATCGGGGTCGCATTGTGGAAGCCGGTGAGGCCGACGCGGTCGAGCAGTTCGCCAGCCCGGAGGCGGGCCATGGCCATGTCCCCGCCGGCAATGCGGATCGGCAAGGTGACATTCTCCATGACGCTGAACCACGGCAGCATGACCGCGTCTTGGAAGATAAACGACACGTCGCGACGCGGCGATCGGACGGGCTCGCCGCCGATGCTTACGGTGCCGCGGCTCGGTCGGAGTAGGCCAACCGCCAGGCGCAGCAGGGTGGTCTTGCCGCAGCCAGACGGCCCCACGACCGAGACGAACTCGCCGGTCGCGAGAGCAAGCTCGATGCCGGCAAGCGCACGAACCGTCGCCGATCGACGCACGTAGTACTCGTGGTCGACATCATGAAAAACCAGCGCCGCGGGGGGCTTGGGATCGAGCGCTAGTCCCGTTGGCTCAAGCGGCGATTGCATTGTGCCCGCCATGTTGCGCGGAACCGGGTCAGCCCGGTGACCGACCGCGCGGTTTCGGTCCTCAAGGCGCTATCGACGACGTATAGGCGGCAAGCTCGATCATGTCCGTCAGGGTCAGATGCTCGACGGTGGGCTTCATTATCGCGGCGCCGGCACCTGAGCGGTTGCCGGCCTGGATATCAAAGAGCTGGCGGACGACGTAGCTGGGAGACCGGGCGATGATGGCGGGGGCGACCGCGGTGCCCTTAAGGTCCGCGCCATGGCAGGAGCTGCAGGCAACGGTGCGCCCATCGCCACCGGTCGTCGCCAGCAGCTTGCCACGCGCGATGCTGCCCGGCGGGACGTAGGCCGTGTAGCGGACGCGGGAATCACGGCTGGTAAAATAGTCATTGTCGACGGGCACTTCTATGATCCGGTTACCGATCGGCTCGGTGCCAGCGTTCGGAATAGGCGAGAGATGCCAATCCGCGCTGCGGGTTTTTGGCACGACATCGGCTTCAACAACGTCGATCATGGAACGGTAGGGCTGGTGGGCGAAGTATTCGGACGCCCTGGCCAGTTCTTCTTCGGTGATGGATTTAGAGAGCTGAACCATCTTTGCGAGCAAAAGAACACGCTTCGGCTCAGACGTTGTGCGGGTTCCGTTACGGAGCGCCTCGACTTGGCGAGCCATGTATTCAGCAGACAGGCCAGTCAGGTTGGCATTTTCCGGCCCGCCCCGGCCGTCGGCACGGTGGCATGACCCGCAGGCCTGCACGTCGGGCTTGCGGCCGTTCGCGACGATGGAGGGCTGCGGCTGATGGTCGGCCGGATGCCAATCTGGGGAATAGAACAGGTCTCGGACCTGTGTCAGCGTGACGGTGAGGTCGCTGTCAGGAACGTGCCTCGACTCCCCGGTATCGACTTCCGCCCGAAAATCCGGGGGGTTGACTGGATAGGCCCAGGGTAGAGGCAGCTCGACAGCCGCCGACGGCGAGGCCATGAAGCCGAACGCGAGGGCAACGAACGCCAAAGGGCGTGTCATCAGCCAGCCTCCCCTCAAGCAACAATCTTAAGTTTTTTGGACGATCAATCAGCTTGAAGGCGTGCGCCTACCCGTGCGGGCTGTCAATGCTGCGCATTACGAGTTCCTCAGCGCGCCGGTGAAACGGCCGATAGGATCATGGCGACGATTAACGCCAAAACCTCATACAGAGGACTCCGAGGGGTCCGCTCCGCTGACGTGACGACTAGAGCAACATCCGATCAATCTGCTCCTCTGGTCGAATGAAGTTGCTCGATAAAACAAAAAGCTAGAGATTTTTGCCGATCCACTTCGATCGGAAAAAGCTCTAGAAACGGTTTCGGAGCGCGTAGCTTGGCCTGTAGCGGACCAAGCGGCTCACTCCAGAAATTGGACTACGCGGCCAGTGCTCCGTCCTGCTAGAGTTTCTGCATGAAAGGCTATGCGTCGTTCTGTCCAATAGCGAAGGCGACCGAAATCCTAGCGGAGCGCTGGACTCTGCTCGTGCTCCGCGACATGCTGCAGGGCTCACGGCGCTTCAGCGACCTGCGCCGCGGCGTGCCGCAGATGTCCCAGACCCTGCTCTCCAGGCGCCTGCAGACGCTTGAGCAGGCTGGGCTGATCGCGCGTAGGCCTGCCAGCAATGGGCATTTGGAGTATCACCTGACCCGGGCTGGCGAGGAGCTCAGACCGGTCATCGACGCGGTCGGACACTGGGGCCAACACTGGGTCCGCAGCCGGCTGACGCCCGACGAACTCGATCCCGGCGTGGTCATGTGGGCGATGCACCGGCACTTCGCGCTTGAAAGCGTGCCGCTGGGCGGCTTCGTGCTCTACATCGAGATTGCCGATGTGACCCAGCTCAAGTGCTGGTGGTTCGTCGTTCGGGACGGCGAGGTCGATCTCTGCTGGGATGATCCCGGCCACGACGTCGACATCAGCCTCTACGCGGACCTGCTGACGCTCACCCAGCTCTATATCGGCGACCTTTCACTGCTGCGCGCCCGCGCGCTCGGCAAGGTCGAGATACACGGGCCGAAAGATTTGGTCCGGGACATGCCGGCCTGGTTTCCCCGAAGCAAGTTCGCCGACGACAACCCCCTGCCTGTGGTCTGACCTTCTCCCGCAGGTGCGCTGCGGACCGCGCTCAAAGACTCCAGAATCTGGACTAGCAGCGATGGCGCCTATGCGCGCAGGGTCATCCCGATGCGCCTGCAGCCGCCACGCAGCATCGGGGTGGCATCACGATGGATGAAGCGAGCTGCAGCTTTCGGCTCGCCGCGATCGAAGAGCTCAGTTGAGGGTCACAGTCATGCTCGAAGGCATCATGGATCCGCAGTTCCGGCACACACTGCACGCCGGTCTGCTCACGAATGCCTGCGGCACTGCGCGGACCAGGTGATCGATGCCATGCCCTTTCTCGCGGAGATCAACTGGCGCCTCTTCCTGACGGTCAGCCTCAACGGTTTGACTCTCGCTGCCTTGTATTTCGTCGTGGCAAGCGGGTTCACCCTCATCTTCGGGCTTATGCGCGTGGTCAACATGGCGCACGGCTCGCTCTATCTGCTCGGCGCCTACGTCGGCTACGAGGTGAGCGTCGCCACTGGAAGCTGGGGCGCGGCGCTGGTCTGCGGCGCGGCCGCGGCGGCAGGCGTCGGCGTGCTGCTCCAGTTCGCCTTCTTCGGCTGGATGCACGGCCAAGACCTGCGTCAAGCCCTCGTCGCGATCGGCATCTCGATCGTGCTCGCCGACCTCATGCTCGCGCATTGGGGCGGCACGACCTACCAGCTCGATTTGCCCGCCATGTTTCGCAGCTTCACTCCCATTCCCGTCATCCATCGCTATCCCACGGCTCGCCTGCTTCTGATTGGCCTGGCGGCCCTGATCGGGTTGGGGCTGTGGCTGCTGCTCACGCGCACCCGGCTTGGCATCCTGATCCGTGCCGGGGTGGATGACAGGGGCATGCTGGAGGCGCTTGGAATCAACGTGCCTTTGGTCTTCCTCGGCGTTTTCGCGATCGGCGGTGCGCTGGCGGGCTTGGCGGGAGTCATTGGTGGGTCCGTGCTGTCGATCTCCCCAGGGGAGGACGCACGCTACCTGCTCTCCTCGTTGATCGTCGTGATCGTCGGCGGGATGGGCAGCATCCTGGGGGCCGCGATCGGCGCGATGCTCGTCGCCATGGCCGAGACGTACGGCCTGGCGTACACGCCCACTTACGGCATTGTTTACACCTTCATCGTCATGGTCGCCGTGCTCGCGATCCGTCCGCGCGGCCTGCTGGGACGCGCGGCATGAAGCCTCGCTTCCGCCTGGCGGCCTGGATCGGCGGTCTTGGGCTGCTGGTCGCCTATCCGCTCGCCGCGAATGATTTCTGGGTGCAGCACGTGGGCGGCCGGACGCTTGGCTTCGGCACCATCGCCCTCAGCCTCGTCTTCCTGGCCGCCTACACCGGCATGCTGTCCCTGGCGCAGATGACGGTTGCGGGGGTGGCCGGGTATGCGCTCGCGTACTGCACGGCGCCGATTGGTGGCGTCGCTGCCCTGCTGCCCTGGCCCGCCGCCACACTGGTCGCGCTCGGCTGCGCCGTGCTGGCCAGCCTGGCGATCGGCTTCGTGGCCGTCAGGACGGAGGGCATCTACACGCTCATGATCACCCTCGCGATCGCGATGGGCTTCTATTACCTGACGCTGCAGAACTACGTTCTTTTCAATGGCTTCGACGGCTTTACGCAGGTGCCCGCACCCGTTGTGCTCGGCATCGCGTTTGAGCGGCCGCGTCCCTTCTATTATTTGTGCCTCGCCGTCGCAGCAGCGTGCTTCGTCTGGGTCCGCACCATCGTCGCCACGCCGTTCGGGTTGGCGCTGCAGGCACTCCGCGACAACCCGCGCCGGCTGAGGGCGCTAGGCTACCCGATCGGGACCCTGCGTGTGCTCGCGTTCGGTGTAGCCGGCCTCATCGCCGGGCTCGGCGGCGTGCTGAACGTCTGGCTGAACGCCTCGATCTCGCCGGGCTCGGTTGGGATTGACTCGACAATCGACCTGCTGATCGCCGCCGTCCTGGGTGGTCTCCGGCGACCCGCCGGCGCCTATGCCGGCGCGTTCGTCTTCACCGTCGTGCAGAGCTTCGCCATCAAGTTCGTCGATCCAGAGCGGTTCAACACGGTCATCGGCCTCGTCTTCATCGCCGTGGTGGTGTTCTCGCCCGATGGGCTCATTGGGATGTGGAGCGCGATCCGGCGCGCAGCCCGCACCGCTACCTTCAAATCCGGAACTGTCGATCCGCAAGCGACGCGAGACGGCGGTCAAACAAAAAAAGCAGGAGGAAACACCCATGTTCACTCTCAATAGGCGGCAGTTCGGACTTCTCACAGGCGCCGCGATTTCCGGACGCGCCCTGGCGGCGTCTGCGCAGCCGCGGCAACCGATCAAGATCGGCGGGCTCGCGACGCTCGAAGGTCCCCTCGCGGAACTCGGCAAGGACGGCTTCCGCGGCCTGGAGATCGCCCTTGAGGAGTTCAACAACGAAGTGGAAGGCATGAGGATCGAGCTTTCCCGCGCCTCGTCCGACAGCAAGCCGGACGTCGCCCTCGCCTCCGCCCGGCGGCTGGTCGAGCAGGACAAGGTGGACATCCTCATCGGACCGCTCTCCGGCAGCGAGGGCATCCGCATCAAGGACTATGCGAAGACCGTCCCGGGTGTGACGTTCCTGAACGGAGGTTCCGGCGCCGTCGAGACGACGCTGGTCACTCCCGCTCCGAACTTCTACCGCTTCAACCCCGATGGCGCGCAAATGACCGCCGGCCTTGGCAGCTACATCAAGAAGACTAAGGGATGGGACAAGATCGTCATCGTCGCGGAGGACTACTCGTTCCCGTATGCCCAGATCATGGGCCTGATGGCCACGTTCTGCGCGGCCGGCGGCAGGGTAGAGCACAAGTTCTTCGTCCCGCTCGGAACCAAGGACTACAGCGCGGTCATCGCCCAGTTGCCCGAGAAGGGCACGGTGGATGCCGTGTTCGTCGTCCTGGGTGGGGCGGATGCGGTGAATTTCCTGACCCAATACACCCAGGCCGGCGGCGACCTGCCGATCATCGGCGGATCGCTCACCGTCGATGAGAATGTACTCGCCTCCAAAGGTCCGGTGCGCGCCCATTTGCCCGGCGTCCTCTCCTCAGGTCCAATTTCGGCCAACGACGACAGCCCGGCATGGCGGCGCTTCGTGGACACC
>JANXVC010000107.1 GCA_025351925.1 Rhodospirillales bacterium
CCAGGACGGCGGCGTTTGACAGGCGGGAGATGGTGGCGAAGCGCGGGTTCACCTCCAGGCGCTCGAAGCGGAAGGTGACGGGGCTGAGCGGCTCGAAGCTGGCGGACAGGTCGTGCAGCACGAGCTGGATCAGCCGCTCGACCAGGGTGCGCTCGATGGTGGTGTAGGGCCGGCCCTCGATCCGCATGGCGGCGGTGCCGCGCCGGCCGCCCAGCAGCACATCGACGATCGAGTAGATCAGCGCGCTGTCGATGACCATCAGGCCGTAATTGTCCCACTCCTCGGCCTTGAAGACCGCGAGCATGGCCGGCAGCGGGATGCTGTTCAGGTAGTCGCCGAAGCGGAGCGAGACGATGTTGTCGATGCCGACCTCGACGTTGTCGCTGGTGAAGTTGCGCAGGCTCGTGCTCATGATCCGCACCAGGCGGTCGAACACGACCTCCAGCATCGGCAGGCGCTCATAGGACACGAGGCCGGAGCTGATGATGCGCTGCATGCCGGACTGCTCGGGGCCGCCGGCCGAGTTGTCGCCAAAGCCGAGCAGGCTATCGATCTCGGCCTGGTCGAGAATGCGGCCGGGCGGGTCGGCAAACCCACTGGCGCTTCCAGCACTGCTCATTGCACGAGCAGTTCGGTGAACAGCACGTTGAGCACATGGGCGGGCTGGGCGGCGATGTTGGTGCGGGCCACCAGCTCCTCCCGCAAACGGTAGGTGCCGGCGGTGCCGCGCAGCTCATCCGGCCGCATCTCGCGCAGGTAGGTCTGGAACAGGTCGAGCACGCGGGGCATGGCGGCCTGGACGGTCGCCTGATCCTCGGCGCGGGCGAGTTCGAGCTTGGCTTTCAGCTTGATGAACGCGGCGCGGCGCGGGCCGGCGTTCAGGTTGGCAACGATGTCCGGCAGATCGAGGAAGACCGGCGCTGTCGAGACCTTCACCTCGGCATGCGGCTCCTCTTTATGCAGCATTCGGGGCAGCACGCCGGTCATCCAGGCGGCCCCGCCACCACCGGCCAGCAATAGGACGCCAGCGCCGATCAGCAGCAGCTTTCGCTTGCCGCCGGGTTTGGCTGGCGTGCTGCCCGTTCCCGTCGTCGTCGTTGCCGCTGCTGCTGCCATGTCGGTGCTCCTTGCCGGCATATTGCGCTGGAAGAAGTTAACGAATCGTTATGTGTTTCGCGGTAAAACACCTCCGTCACCCGGCACGAAGCGCCGCATGAGCAGATCCTGCCGGGTGGGCTGTCGAGTAACTGGCTTGTTTCGCTGGGACATCGTCCTGGCACGCCGGCTGCGATGCGGTTGGGATGCGGTTGCAACGACTTTGAGGGGATTGCCATGGAAGTGCCGAGCTATATCGCCCTGTCGCGGCTGGTGGCGCAGAGCCGTGCGCTGGAGGTGACCGCGACGAACATGGCCAATGCCAACACGCCGGGGTTCAAGGCAGGGCGCGTGCTGTTCAGCGACTGGCTGAGCCGGCAGACCGGCGCCGATTCACCGCGCGGCGGCAAGGTCGTGTCGTTCGTGCAGGACCGCGCGACATATCGGGACCAGCAGGCCGGGCCGGTGCAGCAGACCGGCAACCCGTTCGATCTGGCGCTGGGCGGCGACGGGTATTTCAGTGTCGAGACATCGCGCGGCCCTCGGTTGACGCGGGCCGGGCGGTTCACGCCGATGGCGGACGGGCGGCTCGGCGACGCGGACGGCAATGCGCTGCTGGACACCGCGGGGCAGCCGATCCGGGTCTCCAAGGCGGATCAGCGCATCGTCGTGGCGGCGGATGGCAGCGTCAGCAGCGAGAACGGACGGATTGGGCGAATCGGCGTGGTACGGCCGTCGGACGCGATGCGCATGACGGCCGAGGGCGCACGGACGCTGCGGGCCGACAGCGACACGGTACCGGTCAATAAGCCGCAGGTCATTCAGGGCGCCGTCGAGGACAGCAACGTGCAGCCGGTGCTGGAGATGACCCGCATGATGGCCGATCTGCGCGAGTTCCAGTTCACCACGCAGTTCGTGCAGGGCGAGGCCGACCGGCTGCAGTCGTCGATCGACAAGCTGACGCAGCGCAAGACTTAGCCGAGAGTTAGGAAACACAAACGCATGAGATCGCTCGACATTGCCGGAACCGGCATGCAGGCCCAGCAGACCAACGTGGAGGTCATCTCCAACAACATCGCAAACATGACCACGACCGGATTCAAGCGGCGGCGGGCCGAGTTCCAAGATTTGCTTTATCAAAACCTGCGGCGGGTGGGGTCGAACAGCAGCGACACCGGCACGGTGGTGCCGTCGGGCGCGCAAGTCGGGCTCGGGGTGAAGACCGCGGCGATCTACCGGATCAACGAGCAGGGCAACCTGCAGCAGACCAGCAACAGCCTGGACGTGGCGATCAAGGGCAACGGGCATTTCCAAGTGACGCTGCCGAGCGGCGAGACGGCCTACACTCGGGACGGCACGTTCGGGCTGTCGCCGGACGGGCAGATCGTGACGGCGGACGGCTATCCGATCGCGCCGGGCATCACGATCCCGACCAACGCGCGCGACGTCACGATCAACGCGGGTGGCGAGGTGCAGGCGAAGATCGATGGCACGACAGCGCCGCAAACGGTCGGCACGCTGCAGCTGGCAGCGTTCGCCAACGATGCCGGCCTGGAGGCGCAGGGCGACAACCTGCTGATGGCCAGCGCCGCGTCGGGCAACGCCGTGACCGGGGTGCCGGGGTCGCCGGGATTTGGCAGCGTGATGCAGGGCTTCGTCGAAACGTCGAACGTGAACGTCGTGACCGAGATCACCAACCTGATCACCGCGCAGCGCGCCTATGAGATGAACAGCCGGGTGATCACGACGAGCGACCAGATGCAATCCACCCTGACGAACCTGCGGTGATGGGCATGAAAATTTTTTTGGTCGCGCTGGTCTGCGCGGCTGTTCCGGCAACGGCTGCGACGCTGCGGCCGTTCGCCACGCTGTCCGGGCCGGTTGTCACCTTGGCAGACCTGTTCGACGGCATGGACAGCATGGGCGACCGGGCACTCGGCCCCGCCCCTGCCCCTGGCGCCCGGATCACTGTGGAGGCGCGGCAGTTGGAGGCCATCGCGCGACAGTACGGCGTGGATTGGCACCCGAGCGGCTCAGGCGACCGTGCGGTGCTGGACCGGCCAGGCCGCACGTTGGGCCGCGACGACGTGGTTGGGCCGCTGCGCACGGCGCTGGCGGCGGCAGGTGCGCCGCGGGATGGCGAGCTGGAGCTGCCGGGCTTCACCGCGCCCGTGGTTGGCCTCAGCGCCATGGCGCAGGCGGAGGTGGCGCAGTTGGAATTCGATGCCGGCAGCGGGCGCTTTACCGCGCTGGTCAGCGTTGTCGCCGACGGTGCGCCGGCCGCGCAGCTGCGCCTGTCCGGCCGGATGCTGGAGATGACGGACCTGCCGGTGCCGCGGCGCCGCATGGTGCCCGGCGACGTGATCGGGAACAATGACCTCGAATGGGTCCGGCTGCGGGCCGCGCAGGCGAAGGGCGATGTCGTGCGCACGACGCAAGAAGCGCTGGGCCAGGCGCTGCGCCATGCGGTGCAGCCGGGCCAGCCGATCCAGCTGGCGGATCTCGGCCGCCCGATGGTGGTGCAGAAGGGCACGCCGATGCTGCTGGCGCTCGACACCCCGGGCATCCAGGTGACGGCGCAGGGCGTCGCGATGGAGCCGGCCGGCATTGGCGAGCGGGTCCACGTGGTGAACCCGGCGTCACGCGTCGTAGTGGAGGCGGAGGTGACCGGGCCGGGCCGCGCGCGGGTGCTGCCGGGCACGACCCCGGTGAACAGTACAGGCCGGCTGCCGCAGGTGGCTTCGCGATGAGGATCGTCCTGGCTCTCGTGCTATTGCTGCCGGGCTGCGGCGCGCTGACGCGGCTGTCGGAGATTGGCCGCCCGCCCACCATGACGCCCAGCGGCGACCCGACGGCGGACCCGGCCTATCGCCCGATCAGCCTGCCGATGCCGCGGCCGCAGATGGTGCCGGCTGAGGCGAACAGCCTGTGGCGCTCCGGCAGCCGCGCGTTCTTCAAGGACCAGCGCGCGGCGGCGGTCGGCGACATCGTGACGATCCTGGTCAACATCACCGACGGCGCCGACCTGAAGAACCAATCGAACGAGGGCCGCACCGGGCAGGAGAGCATGGGCCTGCCAAACTTGCTCGGCTTCGAATCCGCCCTGCCCCGGATGCTGGCCAAGGCGGTGAATGCGAACCAGCTCGTTTCCGCCAACAGCGCAGGCAGCGCCACCGGCAGCGGGGCAATCAAGCGGACCGAGACGGTGACGCTTCGGCTGGCGGGCGTCATCGTGCAGGCGCTGCCGAACGGCAACCTGGCGGTTGCGGCGCGGCAGGAGGTGCGGGTCAACAGCGAGCTGCGCGAGCTGCAGGTCAGCGGCGTGATCCGGCCGCAGGACATCGGCAGCGACAACACGGTGCGGCACGACCGGCTGGCGGAGGCGCGGATCGCCTATGGCGGGCGCGGGCAGATCTCCGACGTGCAGCGTCCGCGCTATGGGCAGCAGCTGCTCGATGTGCTGCTGCCGTTTTGACGGGCCTACGCGGCTTTTTCCAGCACGGGCCTAAAGGCGTCGGAGGCCTTTTTCAGCTCGGCGGCTGGGTCGGCGCCGCCGACGATATTGGTGAGCGCGATGCCGATGGTGTCGCGGAACTCTGTCACCGGCACAATCACGGGCAGGCCGGAACGGGCGATGCGCAGGCTGGTGAGCGTCGTGTCGAACCATTCCTGCGGGAACATGCTGGCCTTTACAATGGCCGGGTCCTGGTAGGCGCTGGCGCGCGGCGGCGTGCCCGCGCCGGTGCGCAGCCATTCGGGGAGCATGGTCTTGCTGGTGGCCCATTGCACATAGAGCCAGGCGGCGGTCTTGTTCTTGCCGGCGGCGGGCATGCCGATGCCATCGATGAAGGTAGCGCTATGCTGCGCCTTCGGCCCCATCGGGATGGGCGCGAAGCCGACTTTGCCGACGATCTTCGATTTGGCGGGGTCCACCAGCGGCGCCGAGAAGCCGATGCCGTCCCACCACATCGCGGCACGGCCCTGGCCGAAGGTGGTTTGGCACTCGCTCCAGTTGTAGCCGACCGAACCCTGCGGCGCGTAGTCGCGCATGATCTTCTGATACCAGGTCGCAGCCTCGACGGCGGCCGGGCTGTCGGTCAGCAGGGTCTTGCCGTCGGCGGACAGCGTCTCCTGGTCCCAGCCGAGCAGGATGTTGTCATACAGCACGACATTGGCGTTCTTTAGGCCGCGGCCCGTGAAGCCATAGACGCCGCGTGCCTTGTCGGTCAGGCGTTCGGCAGCGACCATGATCTCGGCGTAGGTCTTGGGCGGCGCGAGCTTTGCCTGATCGAACATCTCGCGGTTGTAATAAAGCACAAATAGATCCTGGTTCAGCGGCAGTACGTTGACCCGGCCGTCCGGACCAGTGGCGGCCTGGATGGTGGCGGCGCTGAAATCGTCCATGTCGAGGCCGGGTGCGGTGACCCCTGGGTTGTTGATCCAGGGGCGCAGGTCCTCCATCCAGCGGCCCTTTTCAATCAGGCGCTTCTGCACGTGCATGGCGAGGTTCACGACGTCGAAGCTGGGCCGGCCGGACGCCATTTCGATAGCGGCCTTGGGGCGCTGCTGCTGCTCGGGGATCTGCTCAGCGCCGACGCGGATGCCGGTCAGCTCCTCGAATTCCTTCTGGTGCGCCTGCAGCACGTCGCCGCGTGGAGATTTTGCGAGGTTGACCTCGATCTTCGCGCCCTTGGCCTGCTTCCAGTCGAAGGCACTTTGTGCGTTGGCGCGCTCGACGATGTTAAAAAGGGGCACAGGTGCAGCGATGGCGGCGGCGAGCAGAGTGCGGCGACGAAGCATGTTGTTCTCCCCAAGCGGCCTCTGTCGGGCCTGCTGGCGAGACTAAAGCTTTTTCCAATCGAAGTAGATCGGAAAAAGTCTCTAGCTATCTGTTTTATCGAGCAACTTTGTCCAACCAAAATAGCGGATTGGTCGGACGTTGCTCTAACCGGAACAAAGGGCGGCACGGAAGAGGTGTTGCGCATCACCAGCCGGTCATGCTGGCCGGTGGCTACGTCAACGTAAGCATGAGACCTACACAGCCAGTCCGAGTGCTGAATGGATCTGGGTCACAGCGGAGCTCGGCAGCCTCAGCGCCCCGGCGAGGTCGGCCAGGTAGTTGCGTTCCGCCTGCGTATCAACCTCGATCGCCATCAGCGATGCCGCATAGACCTCGGTCGCCTCCTGCGGTGTCGTGACGTCGCGGACCAGGCCGGCGATGTCGATTGGACGACCCATCTCGCTGGTCACGAAGTCGCGTGCCTCGTTGTCATGGCCATGCTCGTCGAGCTTGCCCATGATCCGCTGCATCTCCTGCTGATCAACCTGGCCATCCGCCTTGGCCGCCTGGATCATCGCGCGGACAAAGAGCGTCGCCTTACGCTGCATGTCGCCCTGGCTGTTCGGCGCCATCGGCCCAGGGGCGGCACCAACCGGATTTGCCGTCGCAGCCCCTGCACCCTGATTCTGCAAGGCTGAATAGGCCAGGCTGCCAAGCACGGCCATCAGCCCGCCGCCCATCGCGCCGCGGCCGCCGCCGAGAAATGCGCCCGCAAGTGCGCCGAGGCCGCCGACAGCGGCGGGATTATTGTTCCCGATCTCCTGTCGCGGTGAGCCCGCCGCACGCTTGGCCATCTCGGCGAAGTTGCCCAGCATGCCGCCGAGCCCGCCCTGCGCCGGGCTCGGTGCAGGAGACCCGCTTTGTCCCATCAGCCCGCCAAAAGGGTTGTTTGAACCCCCCTGCTGCGCGCCGGGTCCGCCGAATTGCCCCAAGATCTGTTGTAGCATCCCGCCGCTCGATCCTTGCTGGACCGCCGCGCCGAATCGGTTGGCGGCCGAGGGGCCGGACTGGTTCTCGGCCATCGAGCCAAGTAATTTCAACGCGTCGAACATTTCAGTCTCCCATCATAAGTGCCCGGTATATTCGAAAGACGCTAAACCCATTTGCCTTTGCGGGAGCCGCACGTCGGACGTGCAAGACATCCCGCATAGGACCGCGGCCAGCATCGACCCAGCGAAGCCAGCGCCGATGCCTTGCGGCGTCACCCGTTCCGCTTACCGGCGGTATGCGCCGCCATTGTAGAGCGATCCGACGTTGCCGCCGTCGTCGCGCGGAACAGACGTCGTGGTCCCGCTATAGCGAGGGTCGCCCAGGACTTGGCGGTGGGCGGGATCGCGGCTGCTGCTGCCGTCGTAGGGAACCGGAGTTTGCTGCTGCTGCATCTGCGCGTCGCGGTCGCGTGCAGCCTTGTTGTTGGCCAGACGGCGTCCGACGACGCAGCCACCCACCGCGCCCAACACCCCATGGCCGCCAGCGTAGTGTCCCGCCACGCCACCGGCGATCGCTCCCTTGATGCACCCCGCCGCATCCGCCGGCGCCGTCGGTCCCACCAAGGCCAGGGCGGCCAGGGAAGCGATAACAAGTCCTGATTTCATGACGGCTCGTGCTCCTAATAGATAAAAACCTTTGGCTTTTATGATCGCCCAACTGCAGCAGGCCAGCCCAACGCGACTGACGCCGCCGCATAGCCGAGGTTACAGCTTCTATCGCGGTTTTGCATCCCGCCGCGCCTGCGCCGACATGACAGACTTCGAGACCCGGCCAACCTCACGCGGGTCAGCACGCACAGTCGCAAGCTTACTCGGTTTCGCCGCCATTCCCGGCGACGAACGGAGTTTGGTCGTCGCCTTGCTGCTTCTGCTTTCGACAGGCGGCCCTCCGGATGGCTTGGCGATTGGCGGCCTCTCAGCATTGGCGGGCGGATCCTCGGCAGTGGCGGGCGGGTCGGCGGACGCAGCACCACGGCGCAGCTCCTCGCTGATCCGCCGCACCGCGTCCGCCAGCACCTGCTCCTTGGCTACCGTGCCGGCGTCGTCGCGTGCCGCGGTGGCTCCGCGCGGCGCCGACTTGCCGCGCATCTCGCGCCGCTGCTGGCTCGCGATGGCGCGTGCCCGGTCGCGCGCCTCCCGCAGGCGACGCGCCAGCGTTTGCAACTCTGGGCGCGACAACCCGCCGATGGCGGGGTGCAGGGTCAGGTTGACCGCTTCCTGCTCCGATGTGGTAAGCAGCCGGGCCGCTTCGTTCTGTATGGTTTCGCTCATGGAGTGCAGCCTTCCCGTTGTATCTTTTTCAGCCCGCAGCCAGCCCTTCGCCGGGCCGGCTGCATCCGGCGCTAGCTGATCGGCGTCTTCTCCGGCAGGGCGGACAGGGCGCGCGGCAAGGTCTGGTCGCCGACCCTGAACAGCATCTGCCCAACGAAGCCGGCGAGTACAGCGCCGGCCATCGGCGCCAGCCAAAACAGCCAGAGCTGCCCGATATAGGCGCCGCCGCCAAATAGCGCGGGGCCGGTGCTGCGGGCCGGGTTGACGGAAGTGTTGGTGACGGGAATTGAAATGAGATGGATCAGCGTCAGCGCCAGCCCGATAGCTATGGGTGCGAAGCCGGCCGGGGCTTGCGAGCTGGTGGAGCCCAGGATGACCAGCAGGAAGAAGAAGGTGAGCAGCACTTCGATAACCAGGGCGGATAACAGGCCGTATTTGCCCGGGCTGAGGTCGCCGTAGCCGTTGGATGCGAAGCCGGCCGCCTCGAAGCCGGGTTTGCCCGAGGCCACCAGATAGAGCGCGCCAGCGGCGATCACCGCACCCAGCACCTGCACGCCGATGTAGGGCAGCACGTTCGCGGCCGGGAACCGTCCGGACACGGCCAGGCCGACCGTGACGGCCGGGTTGAAGTGCCCGCCGGAGATGTGCCCCACCGCGTAGGCCATGGTGAGCACCGTCAGGCCGAAGGCGAGCGCCACCCCGGCAAAGCCGATGCCGAGCTGCGGAAATGCCGCTGCCAGCACGGCGCTGCCGCAGCCGCCGAAGGTGAGCCAAAAGGTACCGAGGAACTCGGCTGAGAGCTTTTGCGACATTGTCATGGGCGTGTTCTCCTTTGTGTTGAGGGGTTTAGGCTGCAACCGCCTCAAGCGCGGCGGCGGGATTAGTGTCCTGCTGGCTCAGCCGGACCCGCATCCGGTCGGTCAGACGCAGCACGCCGAGCATCAGCGTGGTGCGATCGGTCCGCTCATCGTCGAGGGTGCGGACATCCAGGAAGCAGCTCAGCTCGATCCCGACCCCGTCCGGCCCGATCGAGGTCACGCCCGCAGCGGCGGAACCAGGCCGGACGTGCGGCACCTCGGCCGTGAGCGCCAGGAGGCCGTCCATGAAAGCCGCGAGCGCATTCGGCGCGATGGGGTGCATGACCAGCAGCTTCGCCTTGACGACGCGGTGCCGGCGGGTGCCGAGGTTGTTCACCGCTGCATCGGCCAGCTTGCCGTTGGGCACGACCAGCAGGCTGTCGTCGCCGGTGCGGATGCGGGTTGAGCGGATGCCCACATGCTCGACCGTGCCCCGGGCGTCGCCGGCCTCGATCCAGTCGCCGCGGCGGAATGGGCGGTCCGCCACCAGGATGCCCGCGCCGAACACGTTGGACAGCGTTTCCCGGGAGGCGAATGCCACCGCGAGGCCGCCGATGCCGAGGCCCGCGACCACTCCCTCATAGGGCAGCGACAGCGCCTGGGCGATGAACAGCAGACCGCCCGCCAGCAGCACGAGCTTGCACGCGCCCATCACGAGCGAGACCACGATCTCGTCCAGCGTTCCGACGGTCGCCTCGGCACGGCGCGCGACACCGGCGCCGAAGGTGTCGATCAGCTTCCAGCCGCCCCACATGACGGCGAGCGCCAGGATGACGTCGGTGGCGCCGGTCGAGATGCGCTTGGCGTCCTCGGGCAGGCCGAGCACCGGGGCGGCGAAGTGATAGAGCAGGAAGCCGAGCGCCAGGCGCAGCGGCCAGCGGAACTGATGCTCGGCCGAAGCCTGCCGTCCGCCGATGGCCCGGCGCAGCACAGCCAGCACGAACCAGCCCGCGGCGAAGGCGGCAGCAAAGCTGCCCGCAAGCAGGACCAGCACGCCGATGCCCTGCCAGGCCTCGAGCGACCCGATCCGGGCGGACAGGGCGGGGGCGACGTCGCGCACCCAGCGGCGGATGCGCATGTAGGTGGAGGGCACGTCGGGCAGCGCGCCGCCCAGCACCTCCGGCATGTCCTCGATCGCGGTATAGAGCTCGCGTGCCGAGTGGACGGTGTCGGTATTGAAGCGCCAACCGGCGGCCTCGCTGCCGGGTCCGGGCAGTGCGGGTGCGAGCACCATGCTGCCGGCCGGATGGCTGAACACCGTGTAGGGCACTCGGCTTTGCGGGTCGTCCGAGATCTCCTGCGGGACGATCTGGCCGATGCGGTCCATCGCCTCGTTCAGGTAGGCGGCGGCCAGTTCGCCCTCATAGGCGCGGGTGGCGTCGCTGAACCCAGACAGATCCAGCGTGTCCAGCACCTGGGCGCGTCCGCCGCTGTCCCAGTCCTGGAACCCGGCGGCAAAGCTGCGCATGGCGTCGCGCGCGGTCGCCCGGCGCTTGAAGTCGTCCGGCGGCGGCGGGCGTCCGCCGGATCTGGCCAGCAGCATGTCCCGCAGCTTGTTAAGGTCGCCCTCCGGCATGGCGACCCGCCAGAGCTTGTCGGTTCCGCGCACCAGGCTGAGCGGCAGCACGACGCCGGTGCCGGCCTGTTTCAGTTCAAGATCGAGCTGGTCGCCGACGGCGCGGCGGCCCGGGATGGCAAAAAGCTGGAACGTGGTCTGGTCGATGAGTTCGAACAGCGCGCGTGCGGCGGCGAGCTTCTGCCCAGGCGCCATGGACGCGCTGGGTTCGCCGAACTCGACCACGGCGGCGGCCTTGGCCCACTCGTTCGGATTGCCGGCCCGCGCGGCATTGCCAGCCATAACGAAAGTTCGCAGCGCCTGGCGTGCCCCGGCCTGATCCAGCACCACGCCGCCGACCGCGCCCAGCACGCGCGCGCCGGTCCACCACTCGCCGGTCTCGAAGCGGCCCATGAAGCTCTGGCCGTCCGGAGCCAGCACGAAGGTGATCTCGCCGGAACGCGAACCCTCGATCCAGCGGCCATGCAGCTCGCGCCCCTGCACCGTGCCCTCGATGGTGCCGCCATAGGCCGGATAGGCGCCGGTGACCTCGTTGCCCCGCAGATCGAGTTGCATGCGGGCGCCGCCGTCGCGCCAGCGGGTGTCCCATTGTCCGGTCCAGGACACATCGGCGGCCCAGGCGGGCAGCGACGCGAGCAGCGTCAGGCAGACTGCGAGCAGCAAACGCATCAATGGATCCTCGTTGTCGGACGGTTTGAGCCAGAGCCCTCCGCCTCGTCTTGCCGGTCAAGCAGAAGGCGCGCCTCATCGAGCTGGGCGAGCGCCTCACGAAGCAAGCCGTCGCGTCGTGCAGGATCGCTGCACCGCACCGCCTCGTACAAGAGGCACGCCGCACGGTCCCGCAGCTGCTGTGCTCGGCGGACCCTGCCGCTGTTGGCCATGCTGGCGCTGCCGTTTGCAATCACGGCGCAGGTTTAGCGCGCCCGCCGGGTCCGGCCTTGGAGCGGCTTGCGGTTCCGTATTGGGAGTTTGCGGTTCAGGCGTCGGCGCGGAAGCGTCCGGGAGTGGTGCCGGTCTCCCGCCGGAATGCGGCGGTGAAATGGCTCTGGTCCGCGAAGCCCAACGCGGCCGCGACATCCGCGAGGTTCTCGTCGCCGTGCCGCAACAAGGCCTTGGCACGCTCGACCCGTCGCTGCACCGTGTAGCGCTGCGGTCCCAGTCCGACCGCCTCCTTGAAACTGCGGCTGAAATGGCAAGGGCTCAGGCAGGCGACGCCCGCCAGCTCGGCGAGGGTCAGCTCGGCGCCGAGGTTCGCCTCAATATACTCTATGACGCGACGCAGGCGCGGTGGCGGCAGGTCTGGAATTTGCTCCGGCAAAGGGGTGAAGCGCTGGGCCACACGCATCGCCAGCGCCGCAATGAGGCTGTCGGCCAGCAATCGGTCCATCATGCCTCCGGCGATCTCCTCAACCAGGCTGCGCAGAAGCTGGCCCAATAGCGGGTCCGGGAAGGTGACGGCAGGATCGACCTGCGGCAGGCGGGCAAGGTCGGGCGCGATGATGCGGTAAAGACTGGGATTCCAGCAAACCTGGGCATAGCGCGAATTGGCGCCGACCGTGCGGATGGTGGGGCCGGCGGGATAGAGGGTCATCAAATTGACCGCCTGGCGCACCTCCTGGACCGGGCCGCCGTCGATCTGCAGCTGCATGGCCGGGGTCGGGGTGAGCGAGAATACGAGCCGGTGCTGGTCGCTTTTCCAAATGCCCTCGCCTGCGCCACGATCATAGACGCCGACGGCAAAGCGCTCCCAGTTGCGCCAGGATACGATGCGGCGTCCGGGCAGCTGCCAGACGCTGTTTACTGGTTGTAACTGCGGCTCTGCATTATCAGGATGGCCCGCACGCATGCTCCGGCTCCAACCGCCGCTACTGAGGCTGCAACGTACATAATTGGTTGCGGCAGCGCTAGGACTGTTGTGCCGTGCTGTCCTTAGTGATTAGTCGTCCCGGTGCACGCGCTCCATGCGCTCATGCCGTTCCTGCGCCTCGATCGACATGGTGGCAATCGGGCGGGCCTCCAGGCGCTTGAGGCCGATCGGCTCGTCCGTCTCTTCGCAGAACCCGTAGGCGCCGTTGTCGATGCGGGACAGCGCCTGGTCGATCTTGCTGATCAGCTTGCGGGCGCGATCGCGGGTGCGGAGTTCCAGCGCCCGGTCGGTCTCGACGCTGGCGCGGTCGGTGATGTCGGCCTCGAGAATGCCGCCCTGCGACAGGCTGGCCAGCGTGCCGTCCGCCTCACGCAGCAGCTCCGCGCGCCAGCGAAGCAGCTTTTGACGGAAATACTCCGCCTGGATCGGGTTCATGAAGTCTTCGGCGTCCGTAGGCCGGTAGTCCGGGGGCAGTGTCAGCATCATGGCCGGGGTTCCTCCGCTAACGATCACCCCTTGGCGAGGTTGCCGGCCTTATAGCTATGCCGCGGTGCCAATGCCAAGACCCCGTGACGCAAGTCGATGGTTTTACCCGTTTATATGCGCGGCCGGAACCGAAGTGTCACCCAGTTGCCGCAGGACCTCATTGCTGTGCCGTGTGCCGTGCCCCCTCGATCGCGGCGCGCATCGCGATGGCCTGCATCACGGCGGCGAGGCGCGGGTCGATAGCGGCAGGACCGTGCCGTGCAGCGTCGGCGAGCCGGGCTAGCGCGGCTGATGTCACGACCGGGTTACCCTGGAGCAGGGCGCGCTGCATCGCCGACAGCTCATGCAGCATCGAACTGCCATGGCGCCGTGCCGCCCGGTCCTGCACCGCGTCGGCCTCGGCCTCCTGCAGCGCCAGAAGCGTGTGCAGGCCGACAGGCGCCGGAGCGACGGTTGCAGCTGGAGCAGCAGTCTGCAGGTCAGCGTCGTCCAACAGGCGGAAGCCGCCAGGTCCCGCGGTGCGGCGGAGGCGGGCGGCAACGGCTGGCTGACTTAATACGGCGACGATGCTCATGACCTGTCCGACCCTTCCGATCCTTCCGGTGACCTATCCGGCGGGCGCATCTTACGCCGTGAAGCCTTTACGATCCGTAAACTTTTTCCGCGTAAAGTCGGCGCATGTTGTTCCGCAGCCTGATCCTCGTTCTGTTCGGCCTCTGGCTGGCCCCCGCCGCCCTGGCGCAGGTGCGTATCAAGGATATCGCCGACATCGAGGGCGTGCGCGACAACCAGCTGGTCGGCTATGGCCTGGTTGTCGGACTCAATGGCACCGGGGACCGGCTCGACAGCGCGGTGTTCACTCGGCAGTCGCTGATCGGCATGCTGGAGCGGCTGGGCGTCAACACGCGCGATCAAGAAAGTCGGCTGCAGACCAAGAACGTCGCGGCGGTCATGGTTACCGCGAACCTGCCGGCATTCGCCCGCAGCGGCGGCCGGATCGACGTCGCGGTGTCGGCGCTCGGAGACGCTAAGGACCTGACCGGCGGCACGCTGCTGGTGACGCCGCTGCTGGGCGCCGACGGGGAGGTCTATGCGGTGTCCCAGGGCGCGCTAGCGACCGGGGCGATCGCGGCGCGCGGCGCGGCAGCGTCTGTCACCCGCGGGGTGCCGACCTCCGCCCGCATCGCCAACGGCGCCACGGTAGAGCGGGAGATCGCGTTTCAGTTGGGCAGCAAATCGGTGCTGCGGCTGGGCCTGCGCAACCCGGACCTTACGACGGCGCGGCGCATGGCGGACGCGATCAACCGCACGCTCGGCGGCAGCACGGCGCGGGCGACCGACCCGCGCACCGTCGCCCTGCAGCTGGCCGGGCGTGACCCGATCGACGTGCTGGCCCGCATTGAGGACCTGCGCATCGAGCCCGACAGCCCGGCCGTCGTCGTGATCGACGAGGCCAGCGGCACCATCGTCATGGGCGCCAACGTGCGCATCAGCACGGTCGCCATTGCCCAGGGCAACCTCACGATCCGTGTATCGGAGGCGCCGCAGGTGAGCCAGCCGGAGCCGCTATCTGACGGGCAGACCGTGGTGGTGCCGCGGACCCGCATCCAGATCGACGACCAGGCCGACCGCCGGTTGGGTATCCTGCGCGGCGGCGTCACCCTGCGCGACCTGGTCGCGAGCCTCAACGCGCTGGGCGTAGGCCCGCGCGACATGATCAGCATCCTGCAGGCCATCAAGGCCGCGGGCGCCCTGCAAGCCGACCTCGTCGTCCGATAGGAAGCTACAGTGAACACCACAGAACAGTTAGCTGCCCAAACCTCGACGAAGCTGCCGCCCCAGCAGGTGGCGCGCATCCAGAAGGCGTCGCAGGATTTCGAGGCGATGGCGCTGGGCCAGATGCTGGCGCCGATGTTCGAGACCGTCGATGCGTCGAAGGGCGTATTCGGCGGCGGATCGGGCGAGCAGGCCTGGAAACCGATGATGGTGAACGAGCTCGGCAAGCAGATGGCGAAGTCGGGCGGGGTCGGCCTGGCCCGCCCGGTGATGGAGCAGATGATGCGGATGCAGGAGGCGCAAACGGAGGGAGCCGCTGGAACGCCCAGTGAGCAGAACCCGCGGGAGCAGACGCCGGTGGAGCAGCTGCTGCTGGAGCGTCCGGCGCTGCGGCGCACGACGTCGCAGCAGGTCCTGCAGCGGCCGGGAGCATAGGATGACGACCCCGATGCTGTCTGCCGCCGCCAGGTTGATCGGAGTGCTCACGGCCGAGAATGCCGCGTTGCTGGCGCTGGACGTTCCAGCGGCGGCGGCGCTGCTGGAGGAGAAGCTCGCGGCGGCACGGGGCCTGGCACAGGTCTCGGCCGGTCGGCCAGCGGCCCGGCAGACGCCGGAGCTGGCTGGGCTGGCGCTGCGGCTGCGCGACCTGGCGGAGGAGAACCGGCGGCTGCTGGAGCATGCGATCCTGGTACAGGGCCGGGTGCTGGACATGGTGGCTCGCGCGGCGCGGCAGGGAGTCGCGCAGTCGGGCGGACGCTATGGCGCTGGCGGGGCGGCGGCGCTGGACCGCGGGGCGATGGCGCTGCACATGCGGGCGTGACCCGCCGGGCGGCGTATGGTACGCCGGACGGATGCACATCGCGTTCGCCCTTCCCGGCCGCGCCGACACGGGCGGCGGCGGCCTGGCCTATGCCGAAGCCATGGCCGCAGGCCTGCGGGCAATGGGGCACACAATGGAGGTGACCGAGGACGACGATCCCGTCTGGGCGCCCGGCGTTGTGCCGGTGATCGATGGGCTGCTGCTGCCGCTCTTGCTGCCTCGGCTGGAGGCGCTGGCCCAGGCGGGCGCCGTGGCGCTGATCCACCACGCCCTGGCCCGCGCCGGGCGCGACGCCGGGCAACGGGCCGAGGTCGCGGCCGCCATGCGGACGATGCTGCCGCGGCTCCGGCGCGTTGTGGCGACCAGCCAGCCGGTGGCGGACCGGCTGATGTGAGTTCGGCGTGGCTGCGGTCGATGTGGTCGTGCCGGGCGCGCATGACCTGCCGCGCAATGTCGCCGCAGACGGGACGTGCCGCATCCTTTCGGTTGGCGTGCTGACGCCGCGGAAGGGGCATGATGCGCTGCTGCGTGCGCTGGCGCGGCTGCGGGATTTGGATTGGTCGCTGACCATCGCTGGATCGGCTGGGCGGGACCCTGGCCATGCCGCGTATCTGGCGGCGCTGGTCCCTGAGCTCGGGCTTGCCGACCGGGTGCGCCTGCTGGCCGACCCCAATGATGCGGCATTGGATGCGCTATGGCGGGAGGCGCAGCTATTTGCGCTGACGACGCGGTGGGAGGGCTATGCCGCGGGTGTGGCGGAGGCGCTGCGCCGCGGCATTCCCGTCGTCGTGACTGAAGGCGGCGGCGCGTTAGTGCCGATGAGTGCCGGAGCGGTATGTGCGCTGGAGGACGAGCCGACGTTGTCAAAGTGCCTGCGCCGGGTAGTGTTCGATGCGGCATTGCGGGCGGAGATGGCCGAGGGAGCTTGGCGCGCCGGACAGGGTCTGCCGAGCTGGCAGGACCAAGCGGCAGCGATGGACCGGGTGTTGAGGAGCTGAAGATGCCGTTGCTGGGCTGCAT
This sequence comes from Rhodospirillales bacterium, assembly GCA_025351925.1. Taxonomy (GTDB): domain Bacteria; phylum Pseudomonadota; class Alphaproteobacteria; order Acetobacterales; family Acetobacteraceae; genus CAHJXG01. The sequence goes on from JANXVC010000107.1 coordinate 16,599, forward strand.
TGCGGATGATTTCACCGGGGCGACCGACCTCGCCTCCACCCTGGTGCGCGGCGGCATGCGCACCGTGCAGCTTATCGGCGTGCCTGCGCCGGATGAGCCGGTGCCGGACGTGGACGCTGTCGTCATCGCGCTGAAATCGCGAACGGCGCCGACGAGGCAGGCGGTGCAGGAGAGCCTCGCGGCGCTCGCGTGGCTGCAGGCGGCCGGGTGCCGGCAGATGTTTTCGAAGTACTGCTCGACGTTCGACAGCACGGATGAGGGGAACATCGGCCCGGTGGCGGACGCGCTGATCACGGCGCTCGGCTGCGGCTTCGCGACGGCCTGCCCGGCATTCCCCGCCAATGCGCGGACGGTGTACCAAGGGCATTTGTTCGTCGGCTATGCGCTGCTGTCGGAAAGCGGGATGCAGGACCATCCGCTGACGCCGATGCGGGATTCCAACCTGGTGCGCGTGCTGTCGCGGCAGACCGATGGGACGGTGGGGCTGGTGCCGTTCGCGACGGTGGCGCGCGGTGCGGCGGTGATCCGGTCGGCGTTTTCGACGTTGAAGGAGCAAGGGCGCCGCTACGCCATTGTGGACGCGGTGACCGAGGCGGACCTGCTGGCGATTGGCGAGGCGGTGGAGGGCCATGCGCTGGTGACCGGCGGCTCCGGGATGGCGATGGGGCTGCCGGAGAATTTCCGGCGCGCCGGGCTGTTGGGCCAGGAGGACGCGGGGGCGCTGCCCGATGCGCCGGGAGCGGCGGCGGTGCTGGCCGGGTCGTGCTCGCGCGCGACGTTGTTCCAGTTGGGCGCGGTCCGGGACCGGGTGCCGACGCTGGAGCTCGATGCGCTGGCAACGCCGAACGCGGCGGCGCTGGTCAAGCAGGCATTGGCGTGGGCCGAGGGCAAGCTGGGCGACGTGCCGGTGGTGATCGCGGCCAGCGCGCCGCCGGACCGGGTGGCGGCGCTGCAGGCACGGCTGGGACGGGAGGCTGCGGGGACGCTGGTGGAGGACGCGATGGCCGGGATCGCCGCCGGGCTGGTGGCGCAGGGCGTGCGGCGAATGGTGGTGGCGGGCGGTGAGACGAGCGGGGCGGTGGTGGGCCGGCTGGGCGTGAAGCGGCTGCGCATCGGCGCGGAGATCGATCCCGGCGTGCCCTGGACCTACGCCGAAGGGGGCGACGCGCCGCTTCTGCTGGCGCTGAAATCCGGCAATTTCGGCGGACGCGACTTCTTCCTGCAAGCATTCGAGCAGCTGCCGTGAACGAGGGGGCGCTGCGCGATCTATTGGTGGCCCTCGCGACAAGCCTGTTCGCCCGCGGCTACTCGGTCGGCAGCGCCGGGAATATCAGCGTACGGCTGACGGACGGGTACCTGATGACGCCGACCAACTCCTGTTTGGGCCGGCTCGACGCGGCGCGACTGTCGCGGCTGGACGCTGGGTTCGCGCATGTCGGCGGCGATCCGCCATCCAAGGAGGTGTTCATGCACCGGGCGTTCTACCAGGCGCGGCCGGATGCCGGGGCGGTGGTGCATTTGCACTCCACGATGGCGACCGCGGTGGCCTGCCTGGCCGAGGCGGATCCGGAGAACCCGATTCCGCCGCTGACCCCCTACTTCGTCATGCGCGTCGGCCGGCGGCTGCCGATCGTGCCGTACTACCGGCCCGGCGACGCCGCGATGGAGCCGGCGATCGCCGAACAGGCGCGGACGGCGCGCGCAGTGCTGCTGGCGAACCATGGGCCGGTGGTGAGCGGGCAGACGCTGACGGACGCGGTCTATGCGGCCGAGGAGCTGGAAGAGGCGGCGAAGCTGTTTTTTATGACGCGCATGGCGCCAACCCGGACGTTGAGCCCGGCGCAGGTGGCGGACCTGCTCGCAAAATTCGGCTGAGGTTCAAGCCGGGAAACCCGCATTTTGAACAATCACGCTTCGGCGGTGTCCGGTTCGACGGTTAGGTCGATGCCGATATAGAGTTCCGCGAGGGGAACCTCGATGCCGATCTCGGGTATGCGGATGACCGCATCGGCGCCGGAGATCGGCTCACTGATCCAGTCGTCGCCCTTGCGCGCGAAGGCGATAGCGCCAGCGTTAGCTTGTTGCAGAATAATGTAGCGTTGGATGGAGGGAGTGGCGCGATATTCGGCATTCTTGACGACCAAATCGTTATTCATGCTGCTGCTGATGATCACCTCGAAGATGACGACGGGCTCGGTCACCACCGTGGAGCGAGGCAGGACTGGGGTGCAGACGACGAACGCATCGGGATAGCGGATGCGGCCCGCGACTTGGATCTTCAGTTCGCTGCCGTAGGGCTGGCATAGCCGCCCGCGCAGCCGACCTGTCAGGGAGAAAAGAATATTGCGCAGTATGGCGGCGTGCGCGGCCGTGCCGCCCGTCATGGCGACCGGCTGAAACCCATCGAACTCGTAGCGCAGTTCCTGCCGATCCTCCCAGGCCAAGAACTGGTCCATAGTCATCGGCTGACGTAGGGCGACATTCATAGGACATGTTTTAGCAGATTTTTGCCGAGCCGGGGCGCCTCTCAGAAGATGCCGTGCAGGAACCAGCGCAGGCCGCCGGTGGCAGGGTCCACGCCGTCGCCTTGGCGGAACAGCCAAAACCGGTTGCCGTCGGCGTCCTCCACGCGAAAGTAAACGCGCACGGCCGAGACCTCGCCGTCCCGGCGCCACCACTCGCCGTAGATGCGCTCCGGGCCGTCCGCGCGGCGTATGACGTGGCGGCGGCGGCGCCAGATGAATGCGGCGGGCGGCTGATCCGGCAGCAGAGCGAGCGCCTCCACCAGGCAGGGCGGGTCCAGCAGGCGGAGCGGCGCCGGGTGGGGGCCGGACCACGTGCCGCCGGGTAGGGCCAGCGCCGGGACGCGCCGCAGCGACCGCTCCGGCACATCGCTCTCAACCGGCGCCATGCGATAGACCCGCTCGGCGCCTAGCCGGTTGGACAGGCGGTCCACCAGGGCGGAGATGTCGGCAGCAAGCTCGGTCAGCGCATCGCCGTCCTGCTGCCAGTGCAGCGGTTCGGCCAGCGGGATCACCAGGCGCATGGCCTCAATGCCAAGGCCGGGATCGATCTTTTCCAGGTGTTCGTCCAGCAGACGGGCCAAATGCCGAGCGTCGCGGGACGGGCGGGCGGTGCCGATGCGCACAGCCTGGGTCGCGCCGTCCACGCGTTCAAACAGCAGGTCCAGCCGGCGGGCGCCCTGCCCTGCCCGCTCCATCTGGCCGCATAGCGGCGTCACCAAATGCGTGATGGCCTGGGATAGCGCATCGGCCGTCAGCAGCGGCTCCATGAAGGTAACCCGGTGCTGCAGCGCGTCCACCGGCAGCAGCGGCACGATCGGCTCGCGCACCCGGCCGGCGAGCTGATCCAGCCGCAGCGTCACCATGGGGCCGAAGCGGCGCACCAGGCCAGCGCGCGGCACGCGGTCGAGGTCCGCCACCCGGTCGAATCCCAGGCGGCGCAGCATCGCCACGGTGTCGGGCGGCAGGCGCAGGGCGGCGATGGGCAAGGGGCCGCAGAGCGCCAGGTGCTCGCCGGCCGGCAGCACGCCGGGGGCATAGCGTGCGGCGGCGTGGGCGGCGCCGGGCGTGTCCGCGACGGCGGCGCTGGCCATGAGGCCGTCACGTCCGAGCCGGGCGGCCAATCCGCCCGCCAGTGCCGCCTCACCGCCGAACAGATGCGCCGAGCCCGTAATGTCCAGCCACAGCCCGTCCGGCGAATCGGGCGCGGCCAGTGGGGTGTAGCGGCGGCACCAGGCGGCCAGGCGGCACAGCGCTGCGGCGTCCGCCTCCGGCTCGGCCGCCATGACCGTCAGGCCCGACACGACCGCGGCCGCGTGGGCCAGCGCCATGCCGGGCCGCAGACCGAGCAACTGCGCCGCTGCGTCCGCCGCCGCCACGACCCGGCGCCGTCCGTCATGCAGCGCCGTCACGACAGGCTGGTTGGGTATCAAAGCATCGCTTCGCTCAGGTATGAAAGCATCGCTTCGCTCAGGCACGAAGGCGCCGCTCCGCCGCAGCCGGTCCGTGGGCCAGTGGGGCAGCCAGACCGAGACGACCCGACGCATCGCACGCCTCCATGATCCATGAGCCCGTCCTGCCGCCACGGCAGCGCGTGAGGTCGATCCGCCAACGCGCTGCGGCGAGGCCCGGCACGTCTGGCGCATGAGGCAGGGCGGGGCCGGACGGCAAGGCGGCGATGCGCCACCGGGTCGCAGCGGCGGTAGCGCCCGCTGCCTCGGAAAGCGCGCTCCGGTATTGGCGGTGCAGTAGAATGGCCATAACGCCTGTAGCTTCAGCCGCCAATTGCAGACGGCGGGAAGCGGTGAGCGACAACGGGGCGGCGAACTCGGCCACCACGCCGGCCAGGCCGCGATGGCGCAGGCCCTCCTCCATCACCAGCAGCGTCGCGTCATGCCGAGCCTGGGCGTACACTACGCGGTCGGGATTCAGCCCGACGCTGGCTAGGCCCGGCGCGAATGGGGGCGTGAGCGCGCCGTGGCCCACCACCCACAGCACGGGACCGGCAAGCCGCGCCAGGATGCCCGCGGCGAATCGCGCTCCGAGGGCGCCGTGCTCACGGTCCAGCCCGGCGCCGGCGACCTCATGCAGCGCGGCGCGGGTCAGGCCGCCCTGCGGCATGGCGTCGTCCAGCGCCGCAACGCCGAACGCCAGGGGCGCCATGCCATGCGAGGCTGAGGCACGCTCCAGCCGCGCAATTGCGGCGCGCAACTGGTCCAATGTTCGGGCGGCCGGTATGGGGGTTTGTGAGGCAGGAACCATGATGTTCCTACTTTGTTCGTATTTGGAAGCGACCGTCAATGGCGTGATGGGGCCGTGATGGGCCCCTGCGGACCGGTCAGGACCGATGCGCGATCAGATCGAGATTGAGGGTCGGCGTGCAGACGGTTGTTTGCATGGAATTGGCGACCGGATGCGGCTACCAAATCTTGGACAAAACCTTTTTTACCGAGCCACGTTCAATCTGCGATACGCAAGCGGGCCGCGATGCGCAGGCGGGATGCTTGTCCAACTGCAACAAGGGAGATTGGCGTGAACAACATAATCTACATCGTCGGGCTGGTCGTGGTGGTAATCGCGGTGCTGTCGTTCTTCGGACTCCGCTGACAAGCGTGGACTGACCAGCACGGAACGCGGCGTCCCTGGGCGCTGCGCTCACTACAATAATTTGATGTCTAGCTAATCCGGCTCGGCTGGCCCAAAATTTCCGGTTAGTTGCAATCCTTCAATCCAGGTCTCGCCAAATTCTCTTGATGACTGTCTTTGGCTGCACACGGCCATTTTCCCGCAACGTTACGGCCAGTCGTTCAGAGTGGGTCACCAGCCAAACCTGCGTCCGTTGTGAGGCGGCTGCAACGCATGGAAAAATTAGTTTTCCCGGCGCCCTTGGTTCCGATAAAGACGGTGAGCGCGCCAACCGGAAAATGGATCGCGCGAAGCGACCGGTATCCGGCCACGTGCACCTCGCAGACGGCCAGGTTGCGGATGCGCATACTAGGCCCGGCTGATCATTTCATCGATTGCCTGGATTACGCGGTCCTGAGCCGCTTCCGTGAGAGTTTCAAGTATTCGTCCCAGGCGGGCACCCGGCACCGTCGCAAGCTCAAGCGGATTCGCATACACCATTTGCCCCTGCACCATGATATGCGGGGTTAGTGCGTGATCCGACGGCGCCGCGTAACTACAACGAACTAACGGCAGGACAACGCGCCCAAGCCTCCGGTCAAGACGGGTCGATTGGATCTGAACGACAAATAAGATGTCTTCGGTGCGCCCAGGACTTTTATAAACGGCAAACTGCGGCATGGCTGCTAGAGGGTCGAAAACTCGTCCGATAGGAAGCCGTGCCGCTCGTTGAACTCATTCAAAGCCGAGATAACCTGATCCAACTCTTCATCCGCTGCCCGCCTCCGGGCCTCTTCCTGCTGCACATAGCCAGCCAGCAGCTCCTCGACTGTCGCTGAGAGGTTCTTGGTCGATCGCTTCGCACGGGCAATCAGGTCCTCGTTGAGGGACAGATTAACCGGCCGTCGTGGTGCGTTGCGGTCGTAATGGGCCGAGGCTGCACCGTTCGCCATGATTATCACCCCACGTGCGTAAAACGTGGGTGTAACATACGCATGCCATGCGCATAGGGCAAGGTCCGCCCGCCTACGCCGCCGCTGCCCGGGCACGCGCCTCGGCCCGCGCCTTGCGCTCCTCTTTCTTGCTGCCCCCCTTGGCGGCACCGGCCAGCTTGGGCGCCTTACCCTTCTTCGCCAGCAGCATGCGGTATTCGTCCATGTCACCCTCATACGGGCGCACAGTGCCCTCATCCACCAGCCAGAGCTGATCGGCCACCAGCTCGACCAGATGCGGGTCGTGGGTGATCAGCAGCACGGCGCCGGGGAACTCTCCCAAGGCACGCACCAGCGCGTCGCAGGCGTCGATGTCCAAATGGTTGGTCGGCTCATCCAAAATCAGCAGCTGCGGCGCGTCGCGGGTGGCGAGCGCCAGCAGCAGGCGGGCCTTCTCGCCGCCGGACAGGCTGGCGGATTTGGTGTTGGCGCGGTCGGCGTCCAGGCCGAAGCGGGCGAGCTGCGACCGGACCTGGGTCGGCGCTGCGAGCGGCAAGGCGCGGGCCATGTGGTCGATCGGGCTGTCGCCCGGCACCAGCTCGGCCTCCTGATGCTGCGCGAAATAGCCGACGCGCAGCTTGCCGGGCCGGCGCAGCCTGCCGGACATCGGCTCCAGCCGGCCGGCCAGCAGCTTGGCGAACGTGCTCTTGCCGTTGCCGTTAGCGCCAAGCAGGGCGATGCGGTCCTCCATGCCGAAGTTCATCGACAGGCCGCTCAGCACGACAGCGTTGCCATAGCCCACGCTCACGTCGTCGAGCGCCAGGATCGGCGGGGCGAGCTTGGCCGGCTCGGGAAAATTGAACTTCGTGGGCGAGGCCTCAATGACGGCATCGATGACCGGCATGCGTTCCAGCGCGCGCAGGCGGGACTGCGCCTGGCGGGCCTTGCTGGCCTGGGCGCGGAAGCGGTCCACAAAGGCCTGCATGTGGGCGCGCTGGGCGGTGATGCGCTCGGCGGCGCGGGCCTGCTGCATGGCGTGCTCGGTGCGGATGCGGACGAACTCGTTGTAGCCGCCGGGGGTGAGGCTGAGCCTGCGCTGGTCGAGGTGGGCGATGAACTGCACGGAGCGGTCGAGCAGTCCCTGGTCGTGCGACACCACGAGCGCCGCACCGGGGAAGCGGG
>JANXVC010000144.1 GCA_025351925.1 Rhodospirillales bacterium
GGTGACGCTGGCGATCGAGTTCGCCCGTGACGATGCGGAGAAGGCGGCGCTGATCCTGGCGGTATGGCGGGCCAACGACGATGCCATGCGCTTTGTTGCCGGCGAGATCGGCTGGGCACGGCGTGGCGACGGCGGCAAAGACGGGGCCGAGCCAGGCGAGGTGGGCTGGGCATCGTTCATGCACTTCACGGCGCGGCCGACGCTCGCGGTGCAGGACGGGCCGGACGGGCAGACCTATGTCATGGACGTGCCGGTGCCGGGCGACCCGCAGACGCACATCCACAACGCCATGTTCAACCTGGTCGTCACCGCGGACGGGCACATCGGCTCGCTCGACAGCGCCGAGATGCACAACCGGGTGCACGAGTTCGGCGCCTACTTCCAGGAGCGCCTCGCCGGCGAGCTGCAGGCGCTCGGCATCAAGGTCGCCTACAACAAGGCAGAGACGGCCGCGGTGATCGAGGCCATCCCGGAGTTCGCCCGGGACGCATTCTCCAAGGGCCACAAGGCGACCGTGCGCAAGGCCAAGGAGTACGCGCAGCGCCAGGGCCTGGACTGGGACGCGCTGCCGGCCGAGCGCAAGCTCGCCCTGCTTTGCACGACGGCGCAGCACACCCGCCTCGACAAGTTCGACGGCAAGAGCGACCGCGAGCTGTGGCGCGAGCACGCCGAGTGCATCGGCTGGCAGCACACGACGGCGATCACCGGCGAGCCGGCGCCGGCACTGAGCCGCGAGCAGATGATCGATCAGGCAGCCCGGTTCACCATCCGCCACGTCGAGGAGGAGTTCGCCACCGCGGCGGTGCTGAACCTGAGCGTGATCCGCACCTGGGCGGCCCGCAGCCTGATCGGCAAGGGGCGCGCAAGTCCGGAGGACATCGACGCCGTGGTGCGCGAGGTCGAGCAGCGTGGCATCACGCTGCACGGCGAGCACGCCAGCCTGATCGTCGGCGAGATGGCGGCCAAGGTGCGCGACGACGACGCGGCGCAGGTCCGCATGCGGCTGCGCGTCACCAACTCCGTGCAGGTCAGGATCGAGCGCGAGCTGATGGACCTGTCGGAGGCGGCGGCCGTGGACCGCACGGGCGCGCTGCCCGAGGCGGCGATCGAGCGCGCAGTCGCGGCCTCCGGCATCGACTACCAGAAGGACCCTACGGTCGGCCCGGCGCAGCTCGCAGCCGTGCAAGCCTTCGGCACCGGAGGCGGGCTGGTGTTCCTGGAAGGGGCGGCTGGGGTGGGCAAGACCAGTCGCGTGCTTCCGCCGGTGGTGGCGGCATGGAAAGCAGACGGGCGGCGGGTGATCGGCCTTAGCCAGGCCTGGCGGCAGGCGGACGCACTGCAGGATGCCGGCATTGGCAAGACGGTGGCAATGCAGCCCTTCCTGGCAGGTATCAGGTCCGGGGACATCGAGGTGGACGGCAACACGGTGCTGGTGGTGGACGAGGCGGCGCAGATCGGGCCTCGGCAGTTCCTGGAGCTGCTCAAGCTCTGGCAAGAGAAGGGCTGCATCATCCGCGCCCTTGGTGATCGGGAGCAGTGCCAGGCCATCGAGGCAAGCAGCGCGGTCGAGATCATGGCCCGGGTGCTGCCACCTGAGGCCCTGCCCGAGCTGCTGGCCACCGTGCGGCAGAAGAGCGAGCGGACGCGGGAGATCGCTGACCTGTTCCGCAAAGGTCGGGCCGTGGAGGCGCTCGACCGCAAGCGCGAGGACGGGACGGCGATGCTGGTGGGCGGCGACTACGAGCAGGTGGTGGGCCGGATCGCGGGCTTCTATCTGGAACGTCGCGATGCGCTGCGTGAGGCGGGCAACACGAGGGGGGTCACCGTGTCGGCGCTGACCAACGCCGACGCCGCGGAGATCAGCAAAGCGATCCGGGTGCGCCTCAAGGCGCGGGGCGAGCTCGGGGCCGACGAGACCATCTATGCCGCGATCGACAACAGGGGCGAGCAATATGAGCTGCCGGTCACAGCGGGCGACCGGTTCCGGCTCTACAAGCAGACAGCCGCCACCATCGACGGTCGGTATGGGTTCATCGGTGCCAACGGAGACGTGGTGGAGGTCGTGCGCCGGACCGACGACGGCCTGGTGCTGCGCGACAAGAACGGCCGGGTCGGGCACGTGCAATGGCGCCGGCTGCGTGATCGGGACACCGGCCGGCTGCTGCTCGGCTACGGGCACTGCATGACGGTGGACAGCGCGCAGGGCATCACCTCGGGCGAGCACATCAACGCCCTGCCGCGGGGCTCGGCCGGCATCACCGCGTTCAAGGGCTACGTGGCCGAGAGCCGGCACGAGCACGCGGCCTGGACCATGGTGGGCGAGTGGGCTGAACGGGAAGCCGAGCGCATGAGCCGTCCGCTCGGCGATCAGCGCGAGATCACCGAGGCCAACCTTTGGGCACGGACAGCAAAGAATATGGCATCCAAGCCCTACAAGTCGCTTGGCATCGATCTGGTCGACAAGCTGCAGCGCGAGGAGGATGCAATCCACGACCGCTTCATCCGCTCAGACCTGCGCATTCAGCGCCAGCAGGCCGAAGGGCGCAAACTCGGGGCGGAGTTCGCCGACTGGCAGCAGGACCGGGCGATCCGCCGCGTGCTGGAGCCGCAGATGGAGGCGTTGGACCTGGCAATCCGGCGCAATAGCGAGGTGATCGAGGGCTTCCGCACCGCAGTGGCCGACAGTCTGCGCGAACTGGGCCGGCGCATGGAGCAGGCGTTGCAGATGTTGGAGCAGCAAGTCAGGCGGGCGCGGCTTGCCATGCCGGCGCCAGCACCCCAGCCGCCTGCCCCCCTGGCTGCGCCGGATCGGCCGCAACCAGATGCGCCGGCACCATCTGTCCCGTCAGTGCAGCCGTCCGGAGGCTTTAGGATGTAGAATGATCCAATAGCGGTCCTTCTGAAACTATGGTCGGTTCGTCCCTATCGTCTGCTTACAGGGGCGAAGTCGCCGTGGAATTTCATGCACGAGCAGCGGCTGCTTTGCGACCGTTTCGGTCGTTCGGGTGATTAAACCGGCTGCTCAATAGCAGATATTGGCTGGAGCCTGTGACCGTCGCGCCTGGCGTTTTATCGCGATATTACAGACCGGCTTATACCAAGGCGCGTTAATCAGAACCTGTGCAGGCGTCGGCCCTGATCAAGGAGGTTGATCTCTGTTGAGCGCTGACCAGGGTTGAACAGGTCACGATTAAAGGGACTTGGTATTATTCAGGTGCTCGAGACCCCCTTTTGATCTTCATTGCCACTAGTTACCCTGTGAGCTCGTCTCCGTGACCGCCGTGACAAGGTCCTGACCGCCGCCTCATCTAGTTGACCCGGTTACCGTCCCAACTGCCGTTTAGTTCAGCAACTTGGTTGCCTCCGCTTCCAAAAGCATTGACCGCTCGGAGACGAAGTCTGCATATCCGTCCAAGAAGGTGTTGGTAGGAAGCACGTTGGAAGCGACGATCTCGCGGACGTCGGCAGGCATCTTCGTCCGGTAGATGCTGGGCGCTGACCCGCTCAATGCATTATTATCGGTCTTCGAAAGAAAGCAGATATTGGCCAGGCAACTGTCATCGATTGCAGTCTGCCCGGAATTTTTCAGGCTAGTAGAATGCCTAGCCTATAGCGTTGCACAATCGGCTTTTGGCGCGACGACAGGACATTAAATGGCCCATGCCGCAGTGAGGGCCTCGGCCTGCTGCAACACGTTCTGGACGGCGGCGTCCTGCAAGTCGGGCGGGTAGCCATACTTCCGCAAAATCCGCTTCACCAGCACGCGCATCCTGGCCCGCGCCGACGCCCGGTGCGTCCAATCCACCGAGATGTTCCCCCGCACGCTGGCCACCAACTCATGGGCAATCACCCTCAGCGCCGGCTCGCCCATGGCCGTCCGCGCGCTCTCGTTGTCGGCGAGGGCGTCGTAGAATGCGATCTCCTCATCGCTCAACCCGGTCTCCTCGCCGCGCGACCGAGCCTCACGGATCGCCCTGGCCAGTGCGATGAGTTCTTCCAGCACTTGCGCCGTCGTCAGGGCGTTCGCGTGGTAGCGGGCGATGGCCGCCTCCAGCCGCTCGGTGAAGGCTTTGGCCTGGGTGACGTTGCGTTCGGATTGCGCCCGCACCTCGCCGTTGATCAGCTTCTTCAGCGCCTCGATGGCGAGGTTCTTCATCGGCATCTCCCGAACCTCGGCCAGGAACTCGTCACTGAGGACCGAGATGTCGGGGCGATCCAGCCCGGCCGCCTGCATGATGTCCACGATCTCGGTCGAGACCACGGCCCGGCTCACGATCTGCTGGATGGCCAGTTCGCGCTCGGCGGCCGTCTTCTTGCCCTCGCCCGGCGCGCTCTTGAGCAGCGCGGCCCGGATCGCCTGGAAGAAGCCGACCTCGTCGCGGATGGTCAGGGCCTCGTCGCTCGCCGACGCGAGCGCGAACGCCTTCGACAGCGCCACCACGGCATCGGCATATCGACGGTGGGCCAGCTTCTTAGCCTCGGCCGAGGTTTCCTGGGCAGCAGCGTCCTGCTGCATGGTGAGCACCCAATCCAACGCGCCCGCCATGATCGACAGCCGGGCCTGCGGGGTCGCTCCAGTGTCGAGCGCCGGGCGGTAGTCGAAGCCTCTTGCAAGCTCGGGGTGGAACATCGCCCGGACGACCTCGTGCTTCTCCATCAGCACGCCAACGGCGACAGCTTCATCGATGCCCGTCTGACCGCGATCCTCGCCAGAATACTGCCCGAGCGCAGATTTTAGGTTCTGGACCAGGCCGATGTAGTCGACGACCAAGCCGGCTGGCTTGTCGCGGAAAACGCGGTTCACGCGGGCGATGGCCTGCATCAGCCCGTGGCCCCGCATGGGCTTGTCCACGGGCGTTGGTGCACTTGGCGGATGGAGGTCGAGATGGCCCCAGCCCCGAACTGCTATGCGATGACCCGCTGAACGCGGACAGAGTTCGGGCGTCCAGCCGCCAGCATCCGGTTCAGGACCGCCGTGCCGATGGCCGCCTCGG
>JANXVC010000164.1 GCA_025351925.1 Rhodospirillales bacterium
CTCGTCGGGCTGACGGAAGGAAACTACGGTGCTATTGCTGGTCATAGGCGTATCGGCTCCTTCGGGAGTTCAGGCAGGCTTCCACCCGCCTCGATACGCCGCCCTTCTCAAACCGTCGTCACCCATTCTCCGGCATAGCTCATGCGCTGATCTTGTGGGGCGGTGGGGCGCAAACCCCGTTTGCCCTCGCCTTGCCATTCCATCCGGCTTCGCCGGTCGGAGCCTTTGGCAAGTCTCTCGATGACCCCCACCAACGCCGCCCGGTGCGTGTCATCAAGCTGGGACGGCTGCCCGGGCGGCTTGCGGCCGATCAACCCGTCAGGACCGTGCGCATTGAACTTCAGCACCCAGTCCCGCACGATCTGCCGGGTGACACTGCCGATCAACGCGGCATCCGTCCGGGTCGCGCCGTTGTAGATCGCAGCCAAGGCCAGCAGGCGCCGGGCCTGTGAAGCATCCTTGGAACCCTTGGCCAAAATCCGTAGTTGAAACGCGTCAAAGTCGGACCGGAGCGGGAAGGGCATGGCAAACTTCCTTAGTTCGCCAACCTTAACTCAGATATCAGCCGTTTCGGGAGTTCCCCACCGGAGTCAAGGCCTCGGAGACTTGGTATAAGCCCCAAAATCACGTCCTCCCACGGTCCATTGCCGACTGCCTCTTTCGCGTCGGGACGAGGGCAACATTCAGTTAGTCTACTGCTTTTGTTGGGTAAATTTCTCGATTACACAAATAGCTGGAGATTTCTTCCGGTCCACTTCGATCGGAAAAAGACGCCGAGCGCCAAACGCCAGAGATGCGTCTCCCGCTCCAACGCGGCGGCACCAGATATGCCGATAAGATTGGTAAGGGTGGTCGAGCCGTGCAGGACTATGACGTCGTTGTCGCAGGGGGGGGGCCGGTAGGGCTGGCCTTCGCAGGTTCGCTCGCCGGCGCCGGGCTGCGTATCGCGCTGGTGGATCCCCAGCCCGCAGCGGGACTCGCCGATCCAGCCGATGACGGGCGAGAGATCGCGTTGACGGACCGCTCGGTCGTCATGCTGCGCGCGCTCGGCGCTTGGGCGCGGGTGCCGGACGCCGTAGTGGCACCGCTGCGGCGCATGCAGGTGCTGAATGGGCCCTCGCGCTATGCCATGCAGTTCGGGGCCATCAAGGCGGGCGATGGCCCAGTCGGCCGGTTCGTGCCCAACCACTGGCTGCGGCGCGCGCTGCACGACGTCGTGCAGGACCAGCACGGCGCCGAGGTGCTGGCTGAGCGGTCAGTCGCATCCGTGCGGATCAAGGATGGTGCTGCCCTCGCCACGCTGTCGGACGGGCAGGTGCTGCGGGCGCGGCTGGTCGTCGCGGCGGACACGCGGCGCTCCCGTCTGCGGCAGCAACAGGGCATCCCCGTCAGCCTGCACGACTATGGGCAGCGCATGATGGTCTGCCCCGTGACGCACCCGCTGCCTCACCACAAGACCGCGACCGCCTGGTTTGAATATGGCCGCACGCTGGTGACGCTGCCGCTCAATGGCGGCCGGTCCTCGGTGGTGATGACGCTCAGCGAGGCCGACGCGGCGGCGCTGCTGCGGCTGGACGACACGGCATTCGGCGCCGAGGTGACGCGGCGCTACTATGGACGGTTGGGACCGATGCACCCGGTCGGTGCGCGGCACGCGGTGCCGGTGGTCACGACCTACGCGGCGCGTTTCATCGCCCGGCGCTTCGCCCTGCTCGGCGACGCAGCGGTCGGCATGCATCCGACGACGGCGCACGGCTTCAACTTCGGCATGCTCGGTCAGCATGCCCTGGCATGCGAGCTGCGCGCCGCGATTGCAGCAGGTCGCGATCTGGCCGACCCCGCGGCGCTGCGGCGCTATGAGGCGACGCACCGCGGCGAAACGCGGCTGTTCTTCCTTGGAGCCGAGGCGGTGATGCGGCTGTATGCCGCGGGCGATAGCCTGCCGGCCCGGCTATTGCGGGACGGGGCACTGCGCCTGGGTAATCTGCCGCCGCTGCGTCAGGCGTTGACCGCGCGCATGCGCGATCCCGACTTGGGATTGGCAGACAAATAACTAGCATTACAGTTGCAGGTTTTGTTTCATATGTGAGCGTTGGGCGGTGGCTTGGTGTGCTCTCTGCCAGAGCGACCAGGCGATGACGTGGGCTGGGCGGATGCATTGTTGCGCGAGGCGCATGGCGACGCGGCGGATTTC
>JANXVC010000172.1 GCA_025351925.1 Rhodospirillales bacterium
CGTGCTCGCGCTGAGCCAAACCAGGGTCGAGGCCGAGCTGGCGGCGCTGATGCGTGAGTTCGGCAGTCGGCACACCGGCCTCCGCAAAATCTTCGCCGACCGCTTTGTGCAGGTTTGCGACCAACTATGCCCCCCGCCGGCCGTGCCCGAAGAGGCGCGCCGCCTGTTGATCGGCGCCTACTTCAGCAACGAGTACAGCTTCGAAGCGGCTGCGCTGTTCAATCCTTCGATCGTGCGGCACCCCGACCAAAGCGGGCTGACCGGCAGCGAGGCCCACTTCGTCGTCAGCCTGCGCGCCACCGGTGAGGGGCATATCAGCTCGATCTGCTTCCGTTCCGGGATCGTCGATGCAGATGGGGACATTCGGCTGGACCCGCCGGGCTTACATGCGACGACACCGGTCAGCGAAGGTCCGGCACAGGCCGATGGCGGCTATGAGGTCGCGTTCCCGCCCGATACGCCGCTGGCCGATCGGATCATCTTCCCGATCACGCCCAGCCAGCGCAACGGGCTGGAGGATGCGCGGTTTGTGCGTTTCGTCGAGGATGACGGCACGGTTGCCTACTACGCTACCTATACCGCCTACTCCGGCCAGAGCATCACGCCGGAGCTGCTTCGCACCGACGACTTCCTGCGTTTCCGCTTCATCCCCATTCAGGGTGACGCCGTGCGCAACAAGGGCATGGCGCTGTTCCCGCGCCGCATCGGCGGCCAATACGCCATGCTGGCCCGGCTCGACGGCGAAAGCCTGCAGCTCTCGCGCTCAGACGACCTGCATACTTGGAACAACGCCACCACCATCCTGGGTCCGGCGGAGGCTTGGGAGTTCCTGCAGATCGGCAACTGCGGCAGCCCGATCGAGCTGCCTGAGGGTTGGCTGCTGCTCACCCACGGCGTCGGCGCGATGCGCCGCTACTGCATCGGTGCGACGCTGCTCGACCTGCACGACCCGACCCGGGTCCTCGCTAGGCTGCCGTCGCCGCTGCTCTACGCCAATGAACAGGAGCGCGAGGGATACGTCCCGAACGTGGTCTATTCGTGCGGCGCAATGGTGCACGCGGGAAACCTGATCCTGCCCTACGCCATGTCCGATACCGCAACGAGCTTTGCCGTGGCGCCGCTGCATAGCCTGCTCGCTGCGATGTCCTGAGCTACCGCCCGCCTGCCGGCAGCGTGGACAAGGCCGAGGTAAGGCCAGGCCCAGCGTGCAGGACCGCCACCGACGCCCGTTCCGTGCCGCCCAGGGTGACCGGCCGGCCGGAAGCCGGCACGAAGGCCGCGACCCCGCGCCGCAGTTCGCGCTGATTGAGTAGGACGCCCGGCGCGAGCGGCACCAGGATGTGGTAGCGCCTGCCATCCGGCTGCAGGGTCAGCCCTTGTCCAATTGTATGGCGCTCCGCGATGAAACGCGGCGCGCGGGCCAGGACGCGCCCGTCGGGAAACCAATCGGCCGGGTTGGCCGCGGGCGTGCTGGCCGCATCGAGGTTGGCGACGGCCAGCGCCTCCTCCACCTGCAACGGCCGCGGCCGGCCATAGTCATAGAGGCGGTAGGTCACATCCACCGGATCCTGCACCTCCAGCAGCACCAAACCGGCGCCTATGGCGTGCACGGTGCCGGCTGGGACCTGCACGGTGTCGCCGGCCTGGACCTTGATTTGGCGCAGCAGCGTCAGGACCGACTCGTCCACTATGGCAGCGCGGAGCCGGGCTGGCGTAACCTGCGCCGTGAACCCGGCCCACACGGCGGCATCCGGGACAGCGTCGAGCACGAGCCAAGCCTCGTCTTTGCCGGACGCCGCAACGCCGCTGGACCGCGCGGCTGCGTCCGTGGGATGCACCTGGATCGAGAGCGGCGCCGCGGTAAACAGCAGCTTTGCCAGGATCGGCGACGACCCGGCGGCATCGCCAAGCATCCCGGTGCGGTCGGCTTCAATCCGGGACCCGAGGGTGCTCCCGCCCTCGACCTCGCAGCCCATGTCGCTCAGCCAGGCCTCACCCAGCGGGGCAGTGTGCTGTAGGGCAGCGTCGCCATACCAGGCGTCCAGATCGGTGCGCCCCCAAATCCGTTCGACCAGGCGAGGAACGATCCATAGTGGGTCAGCGTCCATGCTGGACCTCTCGTGGCTGCAATATGACGGCCTCATCGGGATGCAGGGTCAGTGCGGCCGTCACCGATTTGCCAATCCGGTCGGCATGGGTCGAGAGCAGCACCTCGCCCGCCGGAACCTCGACCGCAGCGGGAGCGCCGCTGGTGTTTGCAAGCACGACGAGGGTGTCGCCGTGGCTGGCCCTGCGGAACGACAGCACCGGCCCATGCGCGGCCACGCACTCGATCGTGCCGCCGGCCAATGCGGGATGGCGACGGCGCAGGGCCAGCAGGCCGCGGCAGAAGTTCACCATCGACGCTGGGTCGGCGCGCTGCACGCTGAGCGGCGCGTCAGTGCCGATGCGCAGCCAAGGCGTGCCGTTGGTAAAGCCGGCGCCGGGACCCGCCTGCCAGGGGAAGGGCGTGCGTTCGGGGTCACGACCAAGGCCCCGTCCGGGTTCGCGCTGCTCTGCTGGGTCCTGCACCTCGGCCTCCGGGATCGGCGTATCGACCATGCCGAGCTCGTCGCCCATGTACAGCGTGGGCGTCCCTCGCAGCGTCAGCAGCAGCAAGGCCGCAACCCGCGCCTGCGCCGTGCCGATACGGCTGGCGATGCGGGGCCGGTCATGGTTGCCCAGCACCCAATTGGGCCAGCCGCCCGGCGGAAGCGCCGCCTCATACCGGGTAATGATGTCCGCGATGGTTGAAGCGTCCCAACCCGGCATCTGCACCAGCTGGAAGTTGAACGGCAGCTGGGCGCCGCGACCGTCCACGCCGTAATACGCCACAAGCCGGTCGATGGGCAGATACAGCTCGCCAATGAGCACCCGGTCCGGGTACTCGTCCAGCACAGCGCGCATTCCGGCCACGATCTCCTGCACCTCCGGGCGGTCGGCGGTGTAGAGCGGGATGAAGCGGCCGTATGAGGAGCCGCCCGCCGTGCAGTGAGGGTTCGGCGGGTTGTCGCGGAACTGGTCGTCCTTGATCATCAGCCACATGACGTCAACGCGGAACCCATCGACGCCGCGCGCCAGCCAGAACCGCAGGACGTCGAACATGGCGGCGCGCACCTGCGGATTGCGCCAGTTCAGCTCCGGCTGGGTCGGCAGGAACGAGTGGTAGAAATACTGCCGGCTCCCCTCGTCCCACGTCCAGCCGGACCCGCCGAAATGGCTTTGCCAATTGTTGGGCGGCCCGCTGCCAGGGGCGCCGTCGTGCCAGATATACCAATCGCGCTTTGCGCTCGCCCGGCCGTTTCGGCTGTTGATGAACCAGGGGTGCTGGCCGGAGCTATGGTTCGGAACGTAGTCCAGGATGATCTTGACATCGCGCGCATGGGCCGCCGCGATCAGCGCGTCCAAGTCGGCGAGCGTGCCGAATAAAAGATCGACATTGCAATAGTCGCTGACGTCGTAGCCGAAATCGGTCATCGGCGACGGATAGACCGGGGAGAGCCACACCGCGTCCACTCCCAACCAGACCAAGTAGTCCAGCCGCGAGATGATGCCGGGCAGGTCGCCGGTGCCGTCTCCGTCGCTATCCTGGAACGACCGCGGATAGACCTGATAGACGACGCCGTGTTGCCACCAAGCCAATACCATGCCTCAGCCTCCCCTACCCTCAATCGAAGACGCAATGCATGAGGCGGAACAATGTTCGATGTACGAACCAAGAGGATCACATAACACCGTCCACCTCAACATCTGGTGCAGCCTAGATCGACGCCTGACCGCTTCGCCGCTTGCCGTGTCTTCAGTATTTGAACCTTGTGTTAACAACGCCTAATGCCCATCATCCATATCATAAGCACGCTTAAGACAAGCTAATTTGGGACCTTATGCCGCAATCGACACCGACCCTCGGTTTTGTCCTCCATGACGTCGCCCGTTTTCTGCGCAGACGGTTCGAGCAGCATGCTCGGGGCCTCGGCCTGACCCGATCGCACTGGCAGGTACTGGCGTTCCTGGCGCCAAATGAGGGCATTCACCAGGGCGGACTGGCGGAGATCCTGGACATCGAGGCCATCACGCTCGTCCGCATCCTCGACAAGCTCGAAGCCGGCGGCCTCATCGAGCGCCGGCAGCACCCCACCGACCGGCGCATCTGGCTGCTGTTCCTGACCGAAAAGGCCCATCCGGTGCTGGCCCGCATGCGTGAACTCGGTGAGATCACGCGCGGCGAGGCGCTGGCGGGCATCCCGGATGCTGCACGGGAGCAGCTGATGCTCAACCTTTGCTTGATGAAGAAGAACCTGATTATGGCGTGTGACCAGCCAGCCGAACATCCCGCAACGAAGAAAGCGATGTCCCGTGGCTGACGTGCTGCCCCGCGACCGGGTCGCGCTGGAACAGCCCGTCGTGCGCCGGGTTCCCGCAACGCCAGAGCCGGTGGCGGCACCGCCGCAGGTATCGACGCCAACGCAGGTCAACGGTCGCCGGCGCTGGCTGCGTCCCGTGCTGTTCCTGCTGCTGCCGGTGGCGCTGGTATTCGGCGGCTACGAATACGTCGTGGGCGGCCAGGTCATGTCCACAGAGAACGCCTATGTCCGTGCAGATATCGTCGCCATCTCCACCGACGTGTCGGGGATGGTGAAAGAGATCGACGTCCGCGACAACCAGACGGTCAAAGCCGGCGACGTGCTGTTCAAGCTTGACGACCTGCCGTTCCGCCTGGCGCTGCAGCGCGCGGACGCCCAGGTGGCCATCGTCGCGACCACGCTGGAGGCTTTGAAGGCGAGCTACCGCGACATGCAGGCGCAAATCCAGCAGAGCCAGGTGGACGTGGAATTCTACGCGCGGCAAATGGAGCGGCAGCAAAGGCTGGTCGCAACCAATGCGACCACGGTGGTCTCACTCGAACAGGCGCAGCGCGACGCGATGGCAGCCCGGCACCGGTTGGGTTCCCAGCAGCAGAAACTGGCTGGGATTGTCGCCAACCTGGCCGGGAATCCCGACATCGCCGTCTCGGAGCATCCCCGGACGCTCGAGGCGGTGGCGCAGCGGGACGAGGCGGCGCGGCAGCTCGCCCATACGGTCGTGCGCGCGCCGATGGCGGGCAGCGTGACCAATGTGCCGTCGCTGCAGCCCGGCCAATACCTGACGGCCTCCACCGCCGCCTTCAGCATGGTCGCGTCCGATCACGTCTGGATCGACGCGAACCCGAAGGAGACCGAGCTGACCTATGTGCGGCCGGGCCAGGACACGGCCATCTCCGTCGATACCTATCCGGGCGTCACCTGGCACGGCACGGTCGAGAGCATCAGCCCGGCGTCGTCCAGCAGCTTCTCCATGCTGCCGGCGCAAAACACGAGTGGCAATTGGGTGAAGGTCGTGCAGCGCATCCCGATGCGGGTGCGGATCGACACGCTGGATGGCAAGCCGCCGCTGCGTGCCGGCATGAGCGTCATCGTCGGCATCGACACCGGCCGGGCGCGAGGCCTGCCGATCTTCCTGAGCGCGATCGCCGGGTTCTTCGGTCTCGGCGGCCCGCAGCATGCCTGATACGGCGGTCCCGTCCGCCGCACCGGTTGCCAACCGCGGCGCCATCACCGCATGCGTGATCCTGGCCGTGATCATGCAGGCACTCGACACCACCATCGCCAACGTCGCTTTGCCCTATATCCAGGGCAGCGTGTCCGCGAGCCAGGATCAGATCAACTGGGTGCTGACGTCCTACATCGTCGCCGCCGCCATCATGACCCCGCCTTCCGGCTGGCTGGCTGCCCGCTTCGGGCGCAAGCGGATCCTTCTGGTATCGACCGCCGGGTTCGTCGTCGCGTCCATCCTGTGCGGCCTCGCGCAGTCGCTGGTGGAAATCGTGCTGTTCCGGCTGCTGCAGGGGTTCTTCGGCGCAGCGCTCGTGCCGCTGGCGCAGTCCATCCTGCTCGACATCTACACTCCCGAGGAACGCGGCGGCGCCATGGCGCTGTTCGGTGTCTCGGTCATGGTGGGGCCGGTGCTCGGGCCGGTCATCGGCGGCTGGCTGACCGACAACATCAGCTGGCGCTGGGTGTTTTACATCAACCTGCCGCTCGGCCTGCTGGCCTTCGCCGGCATCACCGCCTTCGTGACCGAAACCAAGCTCGACCGCGGACGCGCGCTCGACTGGCTCGGCTTCGGCGCATTGAGCGTGTCGATCGCAGCCCTGCAGCTCTGCCTCGACCGCGGCGAACAGCTCGACTGGTTCGGCTCCGGCGAGGTGCTGATCGAGGCGATCGTCGCCGCCTCGGCCTTCTACGTGTTCCTGGTGCACACCTTCACGGCGCAGCGTCCGTTCGTGAACCCCAGCCTGTTCCGCGACCGCAATTTCACCACGGGCATGCTGTTCATCTTCGTCGTCGGGATCACCTATCTGGCCTCCCTGGCGTTGATGACGCCCTATCTGCAGACGCTCATGGGCTATCCCGTGGTGACGGCCGGGATCGTCATGGGGCCGCGCGGCGTGGGCACGATGGCCTGCATGTTCATCGCCGGAAAGCTGATCGGGCGCGTGGACATCCGCCTGCTGCTGGGGATCGGCCTCGGGCTGACGGCGTGGGCGTTGTATGACATGACGGGATGGACGCCGGACGTGTCGCAGTGGACGATTGTGTCCACCGGGTTCATCCAGGGCGCTGGGCTGGGGTTCCTGTTCGTGCCGCTGACGACGGTCACCTTCTCCACCTTGCCGGCGGAAAAGCGTGGCGATGGCACCGGGCTCTATAACCTGTCGCGCAATATCGGCTCCGCGGTCGGCATCTCGGCGGTGTCGGCGTTGCTCACCCAGAACACGCAGGCCAACCATGCGGAGATTGGCAGTTTTATCACGCCCTACAACCGGCTCCTGCAGGCCGCGCCGCACGTCTGGGATCCGCTGACGCTTGCCGGCCGCTCGGCGCTCAATGACATGGTGACGCTGCAGGCGACGGTGATTGCCTATATCGACGATTTCAAGCTGATGATGCTGCTGTGCCTGGGCGCTGTGCCGCTGCTTCTGCTGTTCCGCCGGGCGGCACAGCCGGCTGAAGTGGACCACACTATTGCAATGGAGTGACCGCAATAGAATGACCGGCTGCGCAGCGTCGTCGTTATGCCTAACTCATCCATGCGCGACAGCAGCGAGGCCGGCATGAACATCGTCGTCTCGACTGGTGCACCGGCGATGCCTGAAAATTGATGGAATTTCCGTTATGCAACGGCACGTCCATCCGCCCATCGCCGCCGCCATCGACCCGCCCGATCCTGAGCACCTCCTCGTTCAAATTGGCTAGGATCACTCCGCCGAATGCCTCGGCGGGCGCTTGGCCCGGCTCCAACACCCGCAATCCGGAAAGAATGCCAGCCCGACCCGCGTCCAGGGGCCGGAACGCTTGCCACTTCAACTGCCGGCGCTTCTGGTGTTAGCTCCCCGCCTATGCAGCCAGCACCCTTCACCATCAATTTTCCCGAAGACCGACTAACCGACCTGCGCGAGCGGCTCGGCCGCACCCGCTTTCCCGATCAGGCGCCCGGCCCGGACTGGGCCTATGGCACCAACGTCTCCTTTATGGAAAGCCTGGTCGAGTATTGGCGCACCGAGTTCGACTGGCGGGCGCAGGAAGCCCGGCTCAACGCTTTCCCGCAATTCACTGTGCCGCTGCACGGCATCGACCTGCACTTTTTACACGTGCCCGGTCAGGGACCAGCGCCGCTGCCGCTGCTGCTCTCGCATGGTTGGCCCGGCTCGGTGTTCGAGTTCCTGGAGCTGATCCCGCGCCTCACCGATCCCGCGCGCTTCGGCGGCGACCCGGCCGACGCCTTCACCGTAGTCGCGCCGTCGCTGCCGGGCTATGGCCTGTCGTTCCGGCCCGGCCAGGCGCGCTTCGGCGTCGAGGCGATCGCGGACTGCTTCGCGGACCTCATGACCGGCGTACTCGGCTACCCCCGCTTTGCGGCGCAGGGTGGCGACTGGGGCGGGTTCATCACCTCCCGGCTCGGTGCGGTGCACGCGGACAAGCTGGCCGGCATCCATCTCAACATGCTGGCGGTGCGGCGCGACCTCGACATGCCGGTCGCGTCCCCGGACGAACAGCGCTTCGTGGACGAGCTCAAGGTTTGGCAGCGGGAGGGCGCCGGCTACCAGACGATCCAGGGCACCCGGCCGCAGACCCTCGCCTTCGGCCTCTCAGACTCGCCGGCCGGGCTCGCCGCCTGGATCGTCGAGAAGTTCCGCGCCTGGTCGGATTGCAGCGGCGATGTCCTGTCGGTGTTCACCCGGGACCAGCTGTTGGCGAATATTGGGCTGTATTGGTTCACTGGGGCGATCGGGTCGTCGTTCTGGCCGTACTACGCCCGCATGCACGGCCCATGGCCGATCCCCGATGGCCGGAGCGTGGACGTGCCGATGGCCTATTGCGAGTTCCCGCATGAGATGCTGCATCCGCCGCGCTCGATCGCCGAGCGCGCCTACGCCGATATCCGGCGCTGGACCGTCATGCCGCACGGCGGCCACTTCGCGGCGATGGAACAGCCGGACGCCTTGGCCGACGACATAAAGACGTTCTTTCGCCCGCTTCGATAAGCGGGCCGGAGTTCACGGCGCCAGCCACCGCTGTTCCAGTATGTCATCGCGCCAGCTGAAGCCCGCCCGGCGCTGCCCCTCCCGCCCAAGATGCAGCCAGTCAAGCCGGTCAACCCGGATCCGCAGCACCGCGAACTGCGCAAAGGCCGCGTCCTCGTCCATGCGGGGGATTTCCGCCGGGTCCGCGACCGGGCTCGCCGGCGACGGCCGCGAGCGATACGCGGCCCGCGACCCCGCATGCAGCCGTGCCCATTCGGCCCGCGCCAGTTCGTCGCCCGCCGAGATCGTGGCGATCCCGTCCAGGCGCACCTGAATCTGTGCGCCGTCGTCCCAGACATGCAGGGCCACGGCAGGATCGCTCCGCAAGGCTGTGACCTTGGCGGCCCGCAGGTCGCTATGCACGGTCACCAGCCGCACTGCCGCGTCGAAGCCGCGCAGCACCACCGTACGCACCTGCGGCCATCCATCCGCCCCGACCGTCGCCAGCGCCGGGCTGCGGAAGGCGGAGCGGCGATCCGCGACGCCGCGCGACAAACGGCGGAACGCATCCGCCAACACGTCATCCAAGCTTTGCATTGCCCTGATATCGGCTGCTATCCAGGCTTGCCTAGGCGATGTCCTAGTACCATTGCGCCGTCGCCGGAGCCAGTCGATCTTGCCCCGTCTCTGTGGTTCTCCCGTGCTTTGCGTGGATCATGCCGCCAGCAGAACGCGTCGGCGCAGCAGGTCGAAGCTGGCGCGGCCATAACTCTGCCGCTTCAGGAGCTTGAGCCGGTTGACCTGCTCGTCTTGCTCGACCCCGGCAATGATGGCCGGTGCGGCAGCGTCCAAAGCCGCAACGGGCTGGACCAACAGCCAGGCGAGTTGGGGCACCGTCGGCAAGGCTGGTGCTCCGTCGCGCGCCTTGGGCGGTTGTGTCTCGCCTGCCGCACGGGCACGCCACACATGAGGCCCGGTCTTGGCCGGCGCCGTCCGCCGCTCGATGAGCCAGCGATGCACTTGCCGCGTCCCGCCGGGGAAGCCTTGGGCGCGCAGCTCGCGCCACAGGCCAAGCCCGTTCTCGCAGCCCTCGCCGAGCCTGCGTTCCAGATAGGAGAGATAAGGATCGAGGATGCTCGGACCCGGGCCATGCGCGGCCCGCGCCGGGAAGCTCTCGGCACGGGCATACTTGCGCACGGTCCCGAGTGCCAGGCCCGTCACCCGCACGATGCCGAGCAACGTCTCGCCCGCCAGGCGCCTGCGCCGGACCTCGTCGTATCGGGCGAGACTTGCCAAAGGTTCCATTCGGCAGGGCCAGATGGAATGGCAAGGCGAGGGCCGCCACTGAGCGCGGCTTTCGGCACCCGCCGCCCGCTCGGGCGCGCTACGCGGGAAAGCGCGGTCGCGTCGGGCCGGGACAGGGCTGGTTTCCTCGGCGCCGGCGGACGGCAACGGCAAGCGCCGGAGCCGGGCATGGACGCCGTGCAGCCAGCGCTCCACTGCTTGGCGCATGTTGGCCAGCAGGTGCCAGCGGTCGCAGACCTGCACGGCGCTAGGCGCGCCCAAGGTGGCGCCGCGGGCGTACTCGGTTGAGCGGTCGCGGGCGGAGCCGGTCAAGGTTCCGGCGGCGCAGCCGATGGAATACCGGCGGAGGGGACAATCTCGATCCCCGGTTTCCGCTCCGCCCAGTCGTCCACGACCACGGCATGAGGCGGTTTCAACTCAGGCAGTGGCACATCCCGGACCAAGCGCAGCACCCCGTCCGCGCTCGCTGGCATGGCGAGTTGGGACAACAATCGGGCACCGGCCTCGCCGCCGAGGGCCAGGCCGACTTGGCTTTGCGCCTCGGTCAGCCTGTCGTTGCAGCGCGCGTGAGGTTTGACCAGCTCAGGCAGGCGTTCAGCAAAGGTACGCCGGACGACGCTGGTAGCGGCTGTGCACAGCGCGGCTGGCCCGGCCGCAGTTAGGGCAGCGACTACCGGGTTTCGTGCCCCGCACAGCGATATGCAGATGGTTCAGGCCTACGTGCGTGATCTGCTTCACGCGACAGCTTGGAATGGGAAAGAACTCGTTCATGCCTCAACAAAATGGGAAGCCACACCGCTCCTGCCAAATACCTGTTTAAATCCGAAATGATCCACGTGAAGAGCGGGAGAACCACAGGAACAGGTCAAGATCAGCTCGGCACTGCCCTTGACGCGACGGGCGAGACACCGCGACATTGTGCTCGGAACAAAGCTCGGAGAGCGCGACGATGGTGATGCTGGTAGGGCGACGTGCTGCGGCGGCCGGCGCCGTAGTCGCGGCTGCGGGGCTGGCGGGACGGCCCCGGGCGCAGCAGCAGCCGACCTTCGCCCTGGTGCAGATCAATCAGCAGGCGCTGTTCTTCAACCAGATGAACCAGGGCGCGATGCAGGCCGCGCAGCGTGCGGGCGCGAAGCTGGTCATCTTCAACAGCAACGACCGTCCGCAGGCGCAGAACGACGCCATTGAGACGTATATCCAGCAGAAGGTCGCCGGCATCATCGTCTGCGCTATCGACGTGAACGGCGTCGTGCCGGCCGTGCAGGCCGCCGCCGCGGCGGGCATTCCGGTGGTGGCCGTGGACGCCATCCTGCCGGCGGGGCCGCAAAAGGCGCAGATCGGCGTGGACAATGCCCGTGCCGGGGCGATGCTGGCCGAGGCGTTCCTGGCCTACGTGAAAAGCGCCATGGGCGGCCGCGCCACGCTGGGCGTCGTCGGCGCGCTCAACAGCTTTATCCAAAACGTGCGGCAGAAGGGTTTTGAGGACGCGGTCCGCGCCGATCCCGCGATCCGCATGGCCGGCACGGTGGACGGGCGCAATGTGCAGGACAGCGCGCTGGCGGCAGCCGAGCAGCTGATCACCGCGAACCCTGGGCTGACCGCGATCTACGCGACGGGCGAGCCGGCCCTGCTGGGCGCCGTGGCGGCGGTGCAGAGTCAGAATAAGCAGGCCAGCATCCGGGTGTTCGGCTGGGACCTCACGGCGCAGGCGATCGCCGGCATCGACCAGGGCTTCGTCGTCGCCGTGGTGCAGCAGGACCCGGCCGCGATGGGCGCCGCCGGGGTGGACGCATTGGTGAAATTGCACGGCGGCGGCACGGTCGATCCGCAGATCGCCATTCCCGTGACGATCGTGACCAAGGCGAACGTTGAGCCGTACCGCGCCATGTTCCGCTGAGGCGCACGAACGAGCGGACAGCGTGACGGCGCCGCTGCCCGCGTGACAACGCCGCTGGTGGAGTTGCGCGGCATACGCAAGGCCTACGGCTCGATCGAGGCGCTGCGCGGCGTGGACCTCGACCTGCACGCCGGCGAGTGCCTGGGCTTAGTGGGGGACAACGCCGCCGGCAAAAGCACGCTGACCAAGGTGCTGGCCGGCACCGTCATCCCCGACGCCGGCGAAATCCGGCTCGACGGACATAAGCTGCCGTTCACCGGACCCGGCGCGGCACGGCGGCTGGGCATTGAAATGGTCTATCAGGACCTGGCGCTGTGCGACTCCGTGGACGTCGCCGGCAATCTGTTCCTCGGGCGGGAGATCACCCGGCGCGGCCTGCTGGACGAGGACGCGATGCGGGCGCAGGCGCGCGAAATGCTGGACCGGCTCGGCATCCGCATCCCGCGCCTCACCGCGACGGTCGCCGGCCTGTCGGGCGGGCAGCGGCAGAGCATCGCCATCGCCCGCGCGGCGGCGTTCGGGCCGCGGGTGCTGATCATGGACGAGCCGACCTCGGCGCTCGCGGTCGGTGAGGTCGAGGCGGTGCTGGCGCTGATCGGCCGCATCAAGGCGACGGGCGTCGCGGTCGTGTTGATTACGCACCGGCTGCAGGACCTGTTCCGGGTCTGCGACCGGCTCGCGGTGATGTACGAGGGCCGCAAGGTGGCCGAGCGCGGCACCCGCGACACTGGGCTTGAGGAGCTGGTGCGGCTCATCATGGGCGAGGGTGCAGCGTATTGAATGGGGCCCGGGACTGGGTGGCGGCGCACGCCCAGGTGCTGTCCATTGCGCTGTTCCTTTTGGTGGCCTGCGCGCTGTTCGGCGCGGGAACCGAGGCGTTTCTCAGCCAGGGCAACCTGCTGAACCTGCTGCGGCAGTCAGCACCCATGCTGATCGTGGCAGTCGCTATGACGTTCGTGATCACGACGGGCGGCATCGACCTCTCGGTCGGCTCGACCGTCGCGCTGACCAATGCGCTGGCGGCGCTGGCGCTGGCGGCCGGCCTGCCCTGGCCGCTGGCGGTGCTCGGCATCCTGCTGCTCGGCCTCGGCATCGGCGTCGTGCAGGGCTGGTTCGTCGCGACGCAGGGCATCCCCTCGTTCATCGTGACGCTGGCCGGGCTGTCGGCGCTGCGCGGCTTGGCGCTGCTGCTGACCCAGGGCTACTCGATCCCGGTCGCGCCGGGCACGTTCACCGCCATCGGCCGTGGCTGGCTGCTTGGAGTGCCGGTGCCGGCGATGCTGGCGCTGCTGGTCGTGGTCGCGGGCTTCGTCGTGCTGCGGCGCACGCGCTATGGCCGGCAGGTCACGGCGACGGGCGCCAACCTGGAGGCGGCGCGCCGGGTCGGGATGCCGGTGCGCTGGGTGACGGGGTCGGTGTATGCGCTGGCGGGCGCGGCGTCGGGCCTGGCCGGACTGGTCATCGCCGCGCGGCTCGGCTCCGGCTCGTCGAACGCCGCCGTCGGGTTCGAGCTGGACGTGATCGCCGCCGTGGTGCTGGGCGGCACCTCGCTTATGGGGGGCCGCGGCTCGGTTGCCGGCACGGTGCTGGGCGCGCTGACCATCGCGGTGATCGGCAATGGGCTCATCCTCGCGCACGTCTCGCCGTTCTTTACCCAGATCATGACCGGCGCCATCATCCTCGCCGCCGTCTGGATGAACACCCGGCTGTTCACCCGCAAGCGTTAGGAGGCACCCATGCTCTCGCCCGCCCACGTCCGCTCCGGCCAGGTGATGACCGTGCTGGGGCCCATTCCGGCGGCGCAGCTCGGACCGACGCTGATGCACGAGCATTTGCTGAACGACTGCCGTTGCTGGTGGCATCGTCCAACCCAGCCCGGGCGTGAGTACCTGGCGACGGCCAAGGTGTCCGCGCCGATCCTAGGGGAACTGCGCATGGACCCCTTCGCCTGCCTGGACAACTGCGCGCTGGAAGACGAGGCTGCGGCCGTGGACGAGCTGCGCCCGGCGGCGGCGCTCGGTTGCCGCACCATCGTGGACCCGACCTGCCGCGGCATCGGCCGCGATCCCGCCGCCCTGGTCCGCATCGCGCGCGCCACCGGCCTCAACGTCGTCATGGGCGCCGGCTACTACCTGGAGGCCTCGCACCCCCCTGCCCTCGCCGCCTTGTCCGTCCAGGCCGTGTGCGACGAGATCGTGGCCGAGGCGACGGATGGCATCGACGGCGTCCGCATCGGGCTGGTGGGCGAGATCGGCGTCTCCGCGGATTTCACGGCGGCGGAGGAGAAGTCGCTGCGCGGCGCCGCACGGGCTGCGGCGCGGACTGGGCTCGCCCTGATGATCCACCTGCCCGGCTGGTTCCGCCACGGCCACCGCGTGCTCGACATCGCCGAGGCCGAGGGCGCCGACCCCGCGCACACCGTGCTGTGCCACATGAACCCATCCGGCCATGACGCGGCGTATCAGGACGCGCTAGCCCGCCGCGGCGCGTTCCTGGAATACGACATGATCGGCATGGACTACTGGTATGCTGACCAGGGCGTGCAGTGCCCGTCGGACGAGGAGAACGCCCGCGCCATCGTGCGCCTGGCGGAGGCCGGGCATCTCGACCGCGTGCTGCTGTCGCAGGACGTCTTTTTGAAGATGATGCTGACCCGACACGGCGGCTTCGGCTACGCCTACGTCCAGCGCCACTTCCTGCCGCGCCTGCGTCGAGTGGGCTTTAGCGAGGCGGACCTCAATACGCTGATGTTGCAGAATCCGCGCCGGGTGTTTGATGCCACCGCGGCTATGATCTAAGCGGCGAAGCTGACGTTGGAAGTGCCTTGCTCGAGGACTTCAACCGGGTCGTTCAGGCCGATCCAACCCGTCGTCTCGGGAATGAGGTTCTGGCCGAACATGATGCGGCCGGCTGTATCGCGGCGAAAGCGGGACAGCGTCAGCAATGGCTCCGTCTTATTGGGACGTTCGCCGGTATCCTGATCGACCGTCGTCACGGTGCAGCGCTGGCAGGGCTTGACCAAACGGAACACCACGGAACCGATGCGGATGCGGCGCCAGCGATCCTCGGCCCAGGCCTCGCTGCCCTGTACAACGATGTTGGTACGAAACCGGCTCATCGGCACCGGATTGGCCAGTCGGCTGTTCAAATCGGCGAGCGACGCAAGGCTGGTGAGCAGGACCGGGAAGCCGTCCGAAAGGTTCACCCGGTCTGCGGGCGCGCCGTAGGCCGGATTGACCTGCCGGCATCGTGGGTCCGTCAGATAAACCAAGCGGCACTCGATGCCGATCATGGCACTCAGCCAGGCGGCCGCCGCGGCGCCGCCAGAGGCCACGCGGACGGTGTCCCGCCATATCGTGACGTCCAGCGTCGCGGCGTCAGGGCCGGGCAGCGGGACGACAAGCTGTTTGCCGCTGCCCGACAGCACCAGGCCGTCCGGCCCGGCCGCGGCTGCGATCGGGGCCAAAGCGGGGAATTTTCGCTGCGTCACAAATGTCCCGGCGCTGTCCACGATCATCCACCGTCGATCACCGGCCACGCCCCATGGCTCGATCTCCACCTGTTCACGCGCGCTGCCGCGCAGCGCCTTGATTGGGTAGATGCGCAGTTCACTGACTTCGGCGGAGGACATGGCGTGAACGATGGCATAGAAAGGCGGCCGTCGCGAGATCGCGGCCGCCCCTTGCATTCCCGCCCTGCTTGGAAGACACCCCGCCTATGAGCCCAGGCTACCTGCCCTTCGCCGGCGCGCTGCAGCTGCCGGCCTTCGTATGCGACAACTGCGGCTATTGGCAGCGTCACTTCGCCAAACCGCCCGCCTGCCCGATGTGCCTCGACGCCCGCCATGTGGTGCCGCAGGACGGCTGGCAGTTCTGGACGCGGGAGGAGGCGCAGGCCCGCTTCCCTTGCCACTGGGCTGAGCTGGAGCCCGGCGTCTGGCGTTTCTGGAACGAGCCGGTGAGCGGCATTGGCCCCAGCGCCTACCTAATCCAGACGCCGGACGGCAACATGGGTTTCGAGGGCTGCCCGGTGTTCAGCGAAGCGGCGCTCGACCACATCGCTGCCCTGGGCGGAATGCGTGTGCTGGCCGCCTCCCACCCGCACGCCTACGGCGCGTTGTGGCAGTTGCAGGACCGCTTCGACCCCGAGCTCGCTTTGCATCCCGGCGACCTCGAATGGTCCGGCGCCCTCAAGGTGAGCTGGCCGTTCGATGACGTGCTGGAGCCGCTGCCGGGGCTGCGGCTGCATCTGACCGCCGGGCACTTTGCTGGCCATACCGTGCTGCACGACCGCAAACGGCGCATCCTATTCTGCGGCGACGCGCTGAAGTTCGAGCTGGACCCGGCGAACCCGCGCCGAGCGCTGACTATCTCCGCCCATAAAGCCTTCGTGCGCGGTATTCCGCTCACGCCGAACGAGTTGCGCCGCTACCGGGAGGTGTTCGCTGGACTGGATTTCGTGCAGACTTGGACGCCGTTCGAGCAGGCTGCGAACAGCGGCCGGACCGAGGCGCTGGCACTGATCGACACAATGCTGGCGTCGCGGCCCCACGCGGCGCCGGTACCGCTGGAAAGCCTGCGGTAAAAACCGGCTGCACCCGATCGTACATGTCACATTTTACACTGGAGGATAGAGATGGAGTTCAGGCGCTTGGGACGGTCGGGTTTCATCGTGCCGGCATTGAGCCTCGGCACCGGCACATTCGGCGGCGGCAATGATTTCTTCAAGGCTTGGGGATCGACCGATGCCCAGGGGGCCACGCGCCTGGTGGATGTCTGCCTCGAGGCTGGGCTATCGATGTTCGATAGCGCGGACATCTACTCGGCGGGCCTGGCCGAGGAGATCCTGGGCCAGGCAATCGCCGGCCGCCGGCATCAGGTCATCGTCTCGACTAAGGCGACGTTCCGCTCCGGCGATGGGATCAACGACGTCGGCTCGTCGCGGCATCACCTCATTGACGCCTGCGAGCGGGCGCTCAGGCGTCTTGGCACCGACTACATCGACCTGTTTCAGCTGCACGGCTTCGACGCCATGACCCCGGTCGAGGAGACGCTGGGTACGCTCGACGACCTCATCCGCGGCGGCAAAATCCGCTATGTCGGCTGCTCCAATTTTTCGGGCTGGCATTTAATGAAGTCGCTCGCCGCCGCGGAGCGCTACGGGCTGCCGCGCTATGTCGCGCATCAGGCATACTATTCGCTCGTCGGACGCGACTATGAGGCCGAACTGATGCCGCTCGGGCTCGATCAGGGCGTCGGCGCCGTGGTGTGGAGCCCGTTGGGCTGGGGACGGCTCACCGGCAAGATCCGCCGGGGTCAGCCGCTTCCGGCGAACTCGCGCCTGCACGCTACGGCCGAACAAGGTCCTCAAGTGGAAGAAACCTATCTTTACGACGTGGTTGACGCCCTGCTGGCCGTCGCCGAGGAGGCCGGCAAGACGGTGCCGCAGGTCGCGCTCAACTGGCTGCTGCAGCGGCCGACGGTGGCCAACGTGATCGTCGGCGCCCGCGACGAGGCGCAGCTGCGGCAGAACCTGGGCGCCGTCGGCTGGACCCTCGCCTCCGACCAGGTGAGACGGCTTGACGCAGCCAGCCATCGGCCGTTGCCCTACCCTTATTGGCACCAGGCTGGGTTTGCCGAACGCAACCCGGCTCCAGTCAACTAGCAGCCGGGTGGCTGATCGTCACGCCTTGGCTATGAGGTTGCTTCGCGCACAGCGGCGCCACAAGAACGGCTCCTAACATTAATGAGTTGTAAGAAAAGCGCCGCACTTAGCCAATGATCCAGCTAACAAACATATATTAATGTGCTCTCGATTGCGTTTCGCAAACCGCTTCAACTGAGTGGTTCTTACATCTCCGCCCAAGGAATTACGGGAGGCGGGCAATAGGATGTAATTCTAGGAAAGATACGTTCAACTTTCCAAGCAACGTCCAGCGAGCCACTTCCAGATAACCGCTTGTTCTGCTACTGGGTCCGATATTATGGCAACCTCGCTTCAACCCTCGGCCGCCCTAAGCGGCGGCTACCGCGCGTTGCTGCACCAGCGCAACTTTGTTCTGCTCTTCTCCGCGTACAGCATCTCAACTCTGGGTACTGCCACGGTTCCCATAGCTGTCGCCTTCGCGCTGCTCAGTGCCGACTATTCCGCCTCCGCAGTCGGCATCGTGCTGGCGGCGCAGACCTTGCCGATGGTGCTGCTCATGCTCGCCGGCGGCGTCGTCGGCGACCGCTGGCCCAGACGCCGCCTTATGATGGGCGCCGACCTGCTGCGCTGTGCCAGCCAAGCCACCCTGGCAATCCTGCTGGCCCTCGGCCATCCGAGCCTTCCCGCCCTGATGGTCCTGGCTGCCTGCTGCGGCATCGGCACCGCTTTCTACGGACCCGCGGAGAGCGGCCTGATCCCGCAGGTCGCCGGCGCCGAACGGATCAAGGACGCTAACAGCCTCATCAGCCTGACTGGCTCGCTCGCGGCGATACTGGGGCCGGCGCTCGGCGGCCTGCTCGTCGGTCTCGGCGGCGCCTCCATCGCGATCGGCATAGATGCGGCATCATACGCCGCGAGCGCCTTATGCCTCGCCTTAATGCGCATCGCGCCGCATGCAGCATCAGCCCGCGCCTCGCCCGTCACCGAGCTCCAGCATGGCTGGAGCGAGTTCAACCGGCATCGCTGGCTGCAGTTGGTGACCGTGCAGCAGGGCATGCTGAGCCTGCTCGCCTTCGCGCCGTTCTTCGTGCTCGGCCCAGCCCTGTTTGCCGCAATGCCCGGCGGTGCCCAGACCTGGGGCCTCATCGCCTCGGCGACCGGCGTGGGCGGCATCGCGGGCGGCCTGTTTGTCCTGCGCGTCCATATTCCCCGACCGCTCTTGGCGGTTCAGCTCGCCACCGCCCTGTTGGCGACGCCGCTTGTCATGCTCGCGCTGCACGCGCCCGTGCCGCTGCTGGTCCTCGGGAGCGCCACGTTCGGCGTCGCCCTCGCGGTGGTGAACGTCCTCGTGCAGACCTCCTTGCAAGAGAGCATCCCGCGACACTTCCTGTCGCGGGTCAGCTCGATATTCAGCCTGGTGGCGATGGGCCTGGGTCCGATCGGCTTCGCCCTGTGCGGCCCCGTCGCCAGCATGATCGGCACGGAGCGCGCACTCGGCTTCGGCGCCTGTGCCCTGCTGGCAAGCGTGGCCGCGCTGCTGGCCTCCTACGATATCCAGCGGTTCACCCGCCTTCCCAGTGGAAGTCCGGCATCGCATTCGTAACCCGCGGAACTTATGTAGTTTTCTTCGTCAAAATCATGGAACGGAGGGCGGGAACGGCGTGAGGGGGCCGATTGTCACGTTGCCGTTTGAGAGATTGCGCGGCCCCTCACCATTCGCGAGAAACGGGAAATCGGCATAGTTCGACGGCGAGACCGGGAAGCCCGGAGGCGCGTCCGCGACCTGAAAGTCGAAGGTGGGTGCCTGATACTGGCCGGCGAGCAGCCCGCCAAGCGCTGCGTGATTGAGGCCGGCCTGGTCGCCAAGCTCGACGCTGCCGTGCTGCGTCCTGGCGCGCATCTCCCGGGTGACCGGCAGAAAGTTGCCCTTGCCGACCTCGAGCCTGAAGCGGCCCCGGTTGCCCTTGCCGGCGAGGAAACCAGGCTCCGGGCGTACACTGCCGAGTAGCCGCTCGGTTTCGACGCCGCTGTTGGAATCCACATCGACCGCAAAAATGTCAACGAGCTGTGTGGCGTCGGTCACCCATCCGCGCACCACGATATTTTGTTTTGGTTCAACGATCGGGATCACCCCGCCATCAATCCCCAGCGCTGGGTTGGGCGGCACGGTCAGGCTGCCGCCACCCGTGCCGATCTTGGTCTTGAACAGCATGAGGTAGGCGGGACCCGCTTGCGCGGCCACGCCGGGCGCGGTGGTGACCTCAACCTTTTCCGCCTGCAGTGTGTTCGCCGAGACATAGAACTGCTGACTAAGCGGCTGATTGGCGGGACCGGCGGGCACCGCCGGATTGAACGGGGTCACCGGGGCGTTGGGGTCGATCTTATATAGATTGCCGGAGTAGGTCACGAAGTCGCCGACCATGAAGGGCACCTGGCGAAATGGGTCTGGATTGGCGGCGCCGGGCGGGTTCGGCGCCGTCTGGGCCGGCATCGTGAATGCAGTCAGCGGCGCGCCGACCTGCAGGAACGGATCGTGCGGGAACGGCGCGGTCACACCCGGCGCCGGGTTCAATGGCCGGTTCGTGATGGGCCGGTCCGGGTCAATGGCCGGAGGCGCCACGGCGGGAATGCCCATGGGGTAGCCGTTGCCGGAGGCGACCGTGGGGTTGTCGGTGTCCGCGGTGAAGCGCGGGTCGGGACTGTGCGCCAAGCCGTAGCGCCCGACGGGGTCGTTGACCTCGACGATGGTGCCGGTCCCGAGGGTGTTGAGGGTTCCGTTCACTTCAAACCGGCCGTTGGGGAAGTCGATCGCGGTAATGAATCCGACGCCGGCGCTGGCAATCTCCTGCGAGACCGGCAGGATAAGCCCGACGATGTAGGAACCCGGCGGGTTGCCGGTCACTCCCTTGGTGTCGATATTGCCCTCAATAGTCACCTCGACTGAGGGAAACACTCCAGGAAATGCGCCAGTGGCTGGCGGAACCGCTGGCGCATCGGCCAGCGCCAAGCCCGTGATGGGCATTCCAAGCGCGTTCGCAGCCGGATGGTTGATCGGCGGAGTTGGCGAGGCCGCGATGGCCGCGTCGAACACCGGAGCCGACTGCGCGACGTCGAACAGCTGCGCCCAGGCCATCGGGTGGGCGGGCATCTGGATGACGGAGTTGTCCGGCACGATCACGGTGATGTTGTTGACCGTCAGCGTGCCGCCGGCATTGGCCGCACCGCCGGGCTTCAGGGTGGCGGCCTGCAGGAAGCCGGTCATCGCGAAACTGGCGGGCACCTCGGAGTTGAGGACTGTGAGCTGAGCGTTGGCCACCGATGCCCAACTCAGCCCGACCGCGGCTATCATCAGTGTGTTCTTATAATGTGTGGACATAACGTTGTTTCCTTTTCCTTGGGAGAGTCGCCAGCAAAGTCCGGTTTTCGTCGCCTGCTCTATGGAGCTTGGGGGTCCAGCTCCAAGAAGGTCGTGATCGGTGTCGCCCGGCCGTTCTGGCCGACAGCCGGGACCTCCTGCAGACGGTCAACCGCTGGGTTGTTGTCGAGTGATCCCGCGGGGACGAATAGCTGGGGATGGTCGAACGGCGCCTTTTCCAACGCCACCCGCTCGTCCGTCAGCCCGTGCGACACGAAGTTCACGAGGTCGCGGATGTTCTGCTGCGCGCTGGGCCGGAACTCGGGAAACCGCAGGCCGGGTATCCCTTCGATGTCCGGGTCGAGATCGCCGAAGTTCGTGTTCGGGAAGTTTCCGCCCCTGGTGTAGAACTCCACGACCTGGCGCAGCGTGGCCGAATCACCGTTGTGGAAGTATGGCCCGGTAAATTGCGTATTACGCAGATTGGGCGCCTTGAAGCTGCCGTTGATCGCCATGCGGCCCAGGACTGGCACGGCCTGCTTGGTCTTTGGATCGAGCTGCACGAACCGGAGCACGTCCGGCGGCAGCTTGTGGTCCATGGCCAGCCGTCCCAGCGCCACATAGGACAGCGGGAACGGCCGGTTGCCGTCCAGCGGGTTTTGGAAGGCCGGCGCGTCCGTAGCGGTGCCGGCCCGGGCGAGGTCCTCCGACGTGCGCCGGACCCCGATGTTGTAGAATCCCTTGTCGTAGGTGGCGAAGGTGCCGTCGCCCATGACCATGAGTTCGAGGATGTCGAACGGACGCCCTTGCGCGCCAGGTGCGTTGAGGTCCTGCTGCAGGATGTCCATCGCCGAGTGGTTCGTCATGATGGGCGCCGCGTGACAGTTGTTGCAGCGGGCGCCGATGTTCGGGTCGCCGTCCATGAAGATCGACAGCCCGTTTTGCTCCGACGCGTTCAGCGCGGTCGGGTCGCCGGGCTCGCCGCGCGTGGGCGCACCCTCGAAACGGTCGAATGGCGCATCGTTGGAAACGAGGGTCGCCTCATAGGCCTGCACCGCGAGGCCCCAGAACAGTGAGAAGTTCCACTCCATCTGCGTGTAGTTGTTCTTGTACTTGTCGCCGTCCGGACGCTCGCCGCATGCCGGCACATCATCGGACGCGGACTGCGGCACCACATCGCCTCGGCCGGGACTTCTTACCAGCGAGCGTGGGTTATTAGTCGATGGCGCCTGTTTTATGATCCTTGCTGGGTCGTATTTGACGATCTCTGCAGACTTCCACCAATCATCCTGGAACGCTGCCTTAACCATCTCCGCATAGGTTGAAACATTCAGACCAGGAATGGCCGTCTGACGTCCCTGGGCGTCCGGCTGGGCCATCGATACGGGACCTAGAACGCTGTCCTGCGGATGCACGACCTGCCCGGCAAGCGGCTTGAGGCAAAGCAACTTTCTGCCAACGTCGGGGAACATGCGGTTTTCCCACGACATCTCGAAGTTGCTGGTCGTCGGGCCTACCGCCTGCGACGCCAGGCTGGAATTGGTGATCCGGACGAACACGTCCGTCAACTTGCCGCCGACGTTCTGCAACAGGGTGCTCGCGCGGTCACGGAAGCCGAACGGATTGACGCCGTTAAAGATATTGCTGGCCCGGCCGTCCCAGAAATTGTCGAAGTTAAACACCGAGTTGATGACGGTCGGGGCGTTTCTCGGCTCAACCCGCCGCGTCCTGCCCGACAGGCTGGGGTGGCCCGGCATAGCAAGATTGAACACGTCAGGCGCGTCGGTGCCCTGATCGACATTGCTTCCGGAGGTGATTCCGGTGAACAGCGTACGGCGCACGCCTTGCGACGACACGACGTCGTTGGTGTCGCGACTGACGTTGGCGAACTCCTCCAGAGCGTCAGTCTCGGCTCCCCGAGGCGTACGCTCCGTAGGCTGGAACCATGCGTTGAGCGGGAAATCCGCGGCGCTCAGCTCGTGGTTCGGCCCGAATTGCGGAAATCCTGGCACGTCGAGGGCGCTGGGTGCCGGCTCAACCGCGCCGGGCGGCTTTGGCGTGTTGCCGTCATTGGCGGTGAACGGGACCGTCGAATTGCCGAACGAGCTGTCGCCGGGAAAATCCGGTGACACTCCGTGAAAATTCGTATCGTGCAGACCCGGCGAGATCTGGTTCCTGGTGCGGATATCGGCCCCAGCGCTGAAATGGCAGCTGGCGCAAGACTGAACGCCGTCGCTGCCGGCCTGCATGTCCCAGAACATGGCCTTGCCCAACTGGACCAGCGCAGCCGGGTTCCGGACGATGCCGGCGTCCCTCAGCTCACGAAACTCGAGGTCGATGTCTGGGCCGGGGATGTTGCTGATGGGGCCCGGGATGACGACCGCCCTGGGCACCGGGATCGGCACCTCTTTCAGGGACAGGAATCGGTTGTCCTGGGCAAACGCTCCGGTTGCGAGTATCAGCCCTGAGCCAATGACTGAAGCGGTGTATTTTATTGCCGGCTTCATAGCGAACCCTCCTACTTGCGAGTGGGTCGAGATGTTTGATCGTTATTGAGCCGGTTCGCCTGTGGGTTTTGGCTTCCTGGGACGCTCAAACATACGCTCAGCCATCTCGATAGGTGTTTACAACGAAAAACTCACGCTTGATTTCAAATATGCGTGTAGTCAAGCTTGCCATGTTGTTCAGTTAATACACAGGGCAGCAATAACAAACCTAAGTCTATCCATAGTGATAACTTAACCGTGAAGGCACTGCCGGTAGTTCCGGATGCCGCCATTATCGATCGATAGCTGGCAGAGACGATGTATCGGTGTCGTCCGCCGCGCTTCTAATTTGAACTAGCCAGATCGTCACAACGCCGCAAGCACGTCGCGTAACGTAGGCGCATCGAGTTGTGACGTATGGCACACTGCAACGTAGTCTTATACCAACGGCTCTTTGCATTGACCGTTTTCTGTCATTGCGAGGAGCGCAGCGACGCGGCAATCCAAGGCGGCAGCACAGTCCGGATGGCTCCTGGATTGCCGCGCCGCAAGGGCGGCTCGCAATGACGGAACGGTGGAAGCAAAAGGCCGCTGGTATTATTCGCCGGCGCTTCGGTTCAGGCCCGCTGCAGGTCAAATCGTCAAATGACCATTCTGACCAGAGCAATACAGCAGTGTGATGCGCCGCACAGCCCGGTGCGCTGTTGGGTTCGATATTCCGGGCGCTTCAGGCGAAACGCCGGTGCGTCAACCCAAGGAAAGTGACATGGCCAATACTCCCGCAAACCATCCATGGCCGATACTGCAGGACTGCTTGCCGGGCTGCAGTGCGGCCGTCGGGCTGATTTTATTGCTGACGATCGCTTCGCTCACCTGAATTCCAATAGCTGCCAGCCTGTCCGACCGACCCTGTCCCCCGCCCGATACCGCGGGGATCGTTACGAGCGGACACTCATGGGATCATTATTATGCAGTCACTAAATTCAACAGCAGACTGGCCGATCTACACGCGACAGACCGCGTCAACCCAGACCGCTGCCCGCGGCTCGTTCAGGCTAGGATTGGCGTGCAGCGCGCCCATGCCGATCCTGCTGCATGCGGCGGCGGGCATGACGGCGGTGGCTGCCCTGCTGCCGACGCGGGCCTGGGCACACGTCAAGTGGTTTGCGCCGTACGATGTCGCTCAGGCGCCGGTGCCGATCAGGGGCGTCATGACGACGCACTTCCTCATCGTGCTCGCGGGTTTCGCAGCGCTGATATTCGGTGGATTTTTGCTCGATCGGCTCGCGGCGCGATATCGGGGGCCGCGGATCGCCGGACCGAACCGGCGCACTGACACCGAGGAGCGGGTGCTGCGCGCCGGGGTGGGCGCCGCATTTATCGCGCTGTTCACCATGGGCGGCATCATCTTGACGCCGGAGCTGCGCACCGACGCGACCTGGCCCGCCTGGCTTCAATTCGGCATTGCGGCCAGCATGCTCTCGGCCCGCACCTGCGGCCTTGGCGGCCTCGGCATCCTGCTGCTCTACGGCTATGGGATCGCGCAGTACGGCGTCTTTCACCTGAGCGACTACCCGATGTTCCTCGGCATCGCGGCCTATATGGTCCTGACCTCCAGCGCATCGGAACGGTTGCGCTCGCTGCGGATGCCGATCCTCTATACGACGGTCTGCGTCAGCTTGATGTGGGCGGCGATCGAGAAATGGGCCTATCCGCAGTGGACCTTCCCCCTGCTCGAAGCGCGTCCCTACTTGACGCTGGGCATCCCGGCCGAGGACTTTATGGTGGTGGCCGGCTTCGTCGAGTTCGCGCTGGCATTCTACATCCTGACCGGCCTCGGGCTGCTGCGGCTCGGCATCTTCGGGCTTGGCCTGATTTTCGTGTCGGCCATCCTGGACTTCGGCCGGCTCGACGCCATCGGGCACCTGCCGACGATCGCCTGCCTCGCCGCCATGTTCGTGCATGGGCCGACGCCGCTGCACCGCTGGCTGCATGACGCCAAACGCGGTTTGCTGGCCGAGGCGGGCAAGGCCGGGCTCTCCTTCGCAACCGCAATCAGCGTGTTCTTCGTCGCCTACTACGGCATGCAGCACGCGGAGTACCGCAACGGGTCATACGCGCACCAGCACGCAGCGCTCACGCTTCCCGCCCAGGTACAGATCCGGTGAGAGGACAGGTTGCAAGCAGAGAGGCCGGGGGTCGCCCTCGGCCTCTTACCCCGTGGCTCTGCCGGCGTGGATCTGCGCCAGGATCGCGATCTCGTCATAGATGCGCCACTCCCGCAGGATCTTGCCGTCGCGCAGCTCCATATGGCTCGCGCCGAGCACGTTGACCGGCGTGCGCGTCGGCGGTCCATAGGTCGGCACACCGCAATAGCTGCCGCGCAGCAGCCAGATCACCGCGACGCGCAGCCCGTTCTCCGGCCCGTCCAGCACCGCGATGTCGCGCACCTCGAGCCGCCCATCCGGAAAGGTCGCAAGCAAGTTGATCAGCTCGATCTGGTAGGGGACGATGCCCTGCACGCGCTTCATGCGCACGCTGTGGCACACGATGTTGCTGCTGTAGAACTCCGGCACCCGATTGAACATCTTGTCGTTCCAGACCTCGTGGAACATGGCCGTGATCCTATCGCATTCGGCCTTGTGACGTGCCGGGCGGGAGCCGGAGACGCCCTTGGCATAGGGGTCGGTGATGCGCCCCGCGAAGGCGCCGCTATCCGATCCCGCCGTCATCGCCGCACCCAGCACCGGACTGGCGCCGGCCAGTTCGGCCGCGACCTGATAGGGGTCGAGTCCCAGGCCCTCCAGCACCGCCCACTCGTCGCGCACCAGCCACTCCTCCAGCACCTTGTTGTCCTGCACCAGGCAGTGCGCCACCGTGCGGGACATCCAGTCGCGCCCGGTCGGCGGGCCATAGGTCCAATAGCCGGTATGCGTGCCGCTTTTGAACACGCGGTGCGAGCTGATGAACCCCTCCGGCCCGCGGCTCTCCCAGATCACGTCCTCCCCGTGCCCGCCGCCGCCGTTCGGAAAGGCCGCGAACTTCTGCAGCGAGTTCTGGAGGACGTGATCGTAGTCGTACGTCTCGCCGTAGGCCGTGTGGACCTTCACCTGCTGCGAATAGTGGTCGCGCAGCCGGCCCAGCCCCCGGTCGATCCAGATCGCGTCGGTCCAACTCAGGATATAGTCGCGCGGGTCGCGATAGGGTGCATAGGCGGTTGGGTTCAAATCGATCATTGGACGCTCCTGGGCAGCGCGTTCGAACGCCGCCACTCAGCCAGCCCAGACCCGGCCGTGCAAGGACCGTGACCCGCGACGCTCTGGGCGCCGGCGAGCCAGGTCGCCTGACTTGGCGTATGATCAAGGCCTGGCGAAGTTAACCGGCGGTGGAAGCCGGGCCGCGTCGGCCAACGCCCAGGCGATGCCGGGTGCGCCCGCTAGGATCGGGCCGCCTGCGGCCGCGCCGTTTGGCAGGAAGGCGTTCACGGCGGCGCCAGCCTCGATCAAGATCGCCAAGGCTGCGGCGCAGTCCCAAAGGTTGATGTGCAGCTCGGCGTAGCCGTCCATCCGCCCGGCGGCGACGTCAGCAAGTCCCATTGCGCCCGACCCTCCGGCGCGCAGCATGACGCCGGCCTCCAGGACGCGGTCGCACAACGCCAGGTAGTCGGCGGCGGCGACGCGGGGGGACCATCCCGCCTCGATGATCGCGCGATCCAGGCTGTTGGTCGCCGCCACCTTGATGGGTGCGCCGTTCAGTGTGGCGCCCTGGCCGTGGCAGGCGGCAAAGGTCTCGTTCAGGGCGGGCGCCGCCAGCACGCCGAGCAGGAAGGCGTCGCCCTCGACCAGGCCGACCGAGACGCACCAGCGGGCGGCGCCGCGGGCGTAGTTGCTGGTGCCGTCGATCGGATCCACCACCCAGCGCAGGCGGCCGGCGCGGGTGCTGCCGGCCTCCTCGCCCTGGAAGCCGTCCTCGGGGAAGGCTGCCGCTAGGCCGTCCGAAAGGAAGCGTTCAACGGTGCCATCCGCCTCCGTCAGCCAATCCTGCCGGTCCTTGAGGGTGGCCTGGGCGGCTCCGGGCGGCGGGCGCATCCGCATCGCGAGCGTGGCGGCCTGCTCCGAGAGCTGCCGTGCCACCGCGAACCGCCGGTCGAGCGCGGTCACGGCCGCAACCTTGGGCGCGGCCACGGCCGCAATCTTGGGCGCGGCCACGGCCGCAACCTTGAGCGCGGCCAAGGCTGCGCCCTTGACAGGACGGCATGGGGCGGTTGGATGGCTGGCATGAAGCGCATCGTTGTCCTGCTGGGTATGTTGGCTGTCACGGGATGCTACAACTATGAACCGTGGGTGGAGACGGATCGCGCGGCGCCGAAATACCAGGCGGATCTTGCGGCATGCCAGGAGACGTCGGTGGATGCGGTCAACAAGCGTAATGCAAAAAGCGGCCTAGACTGGTTCAGCTCTCCGGTGCGGCGGCCATTCCAAATCCGCGAGGCCATACGGTCCTGTGTCAAGGCAAAAGGCTATGTCGTGCCTGGGTAGCATGAGGCGCGCGGATGGCTAGGGCAAGCCTATCTAAGCGGTCAACACGTCCAGGCGGTACCGCTCTGCGCGCTGCTGCGTGACGGGCCGGAGCGCCGGGGCGCAGGCCGCGATCATCTCCTCGGCTGCGGCGTCTCCGGTGCAGAAGCCATCGGTCGGGCCGTGCCAGTTGACCAGGATGATCGCACCGCCGGGAGCGAGCGCCTCCAACGAAAGCTGTGCTGCAGCCTTACGGTCGGCGGCGTCTAGGTAGTACAGCACCTCGGAAAACAGGATAAGGTCGAAGACGCCCTTGGGCCAGTTTTGCGGCACGATCAAGCGATCGAATTGGACGTTGGGCCGGTCATGGCATCGCAGCCTGGCCTGCTGCAGCGCTGCGTCGGCGACATCGACGGCCAGGATCGCGTCGCAGCGTTCGGCTAGACACTGGGTGAGCACGCCGATGCTGCAGCCAACCTCGAAAGCGCTGGTATAGCGGCGGTGGGGCAACGCCGCGAGGGTCGCCGCATACTTGTCGCGCTCGTAGTCGCTGGTGGCGAACTTCCAGGGATCCGGGTCATTGGCATAGAGCCGGTCGAAGTGTGCCGGGGTGACTGGAGGAGGCTCCGCCATTGCGATCAAGCGGCGGCGCGGATGGCAGCGGCCTTGACGTCCTCGGTTACGCCGCCCTGGAAGCTCGCGAAGTTTTTCTCGAACCGGCTGACCAGGTCAGCGGCGGCGCG
This sequence comes from Rhodospirillales bacterium, assembly GCA_025351925.1. Lineage (GTDB taxonomy): Bacteria > Pseudomonadota > Alphaproteobacteria > Acetobacterales > Acetobacteraceae > CAHJXG01. Next base: position 28,552 of record JANXVC010000172.1, read on the forward strand.
GTCATAGGCGGCCTTGTCGGACCAGGACTGACGCGGGTCCAGCACCTCGTTCGGAATGCCCGGGATATCCTGCGGCAGCAACAGGCCGAAGAACGGGTCACGCACGTAGCGGGCGTGCTTCAGGCTGCCGTCCAGCACGGCATTCAGCAGCGCGCGGGTGTGCTGGATGCCCATGCGGGTGCCCGTGCCATAGGCGCCGCCGGTCCAGCCGGTGTTGACCAGCCAGCAATCGGCGCCATGCTCGGCGATTAGGTCGGACAGCATGGTGCCGTAGATCTCCGGCCGGCGCGGCAGGAATGGGGCGCCGAAGCAGGTGCTGAAGGTGGCCTGCGGCTCACGACCCAGACCCTTTTCGGTGCCGGCGACCTTGGCGGTGTAGCCGGACAGGAAGTGGTACATCGCCTGGGCCGGGCTGAGCTTGCTGATGGGCGGCAGGACGCCGAACGCGTCTGCGGTCAGCATCACGACGTTGCGCGGCTGGCCGCCGCGGCCGGAAAGGTCGCAATTGGGGATGAACTCGATCGGGTAGCAGGACCGGGTGTTCTCGGTGAGCGAGCCGTTCGCGAGGTCGAGCCGGCCGTTTGCGTCCGCCACGACGTTTTCCAGCACGGTGCCGAAGCGGTGGGTGGCGGCGTAGATCTCAGGCTCGGCCTGGGCGCTGAGATTGATGACCTTGGCGTAGCAGCCGCCCTCGAAGTTGAAGACGCCGTTCGGGCCCCAGCCGTGTTCGTCGTCGCCGATCAGCGGACGGTTGGGATCGGACGACAGCGTCGTCTTGCCGGTGCCCGATAGGCCGAAGAACAGCGCGACCTCGCCCGGCGTGCCGTCCGTGGTGCGGCTGACGTTGGCGGAGCAATGCATCGGCAGCACGCCCTCGGCCGGCAGCTTCCAGTTCATGATACCGAATATCGATTTCTTGATCTCGCCGCCGTACTCGCTGCCGGCGATCACGATGACGCGTTCTGTTAGTGAAACAACGATCGCGGTGCTGGAGCGGACGCCGTCGAGGGCCGGGTCGGCCTGGAAGCGGGGGGCGTGCAGGATCACGTAGTCCGGCTTGAACGCCGCGAGTTCCGACGGATCGGGGCGGATGAACATGTTGCGGGCGAACAGGGTGTGCCAGGCCTCGGTACTGACCAGGCGGACGCAGACGCGATGCTCTGGGTCAGCGCCGGCATACAGGTCTTGGGTGAACAGCTCCTGGCCCTGCAGATAGGCCTGGACGCGCAGCTTCAGCGTGGTGAAGTGGTGCGGCGCCAGCTTCTGGTTGCCGTGCCGCCACCAGATTTCGGCCGAGACTTCGGGGTCGTCCACCATGAACTTGTCGGCGACCGATCGCCCGGTATGCGCGCCGGTCTTTACGATCAGCGCGCCATCGGCCGAGAGCGTGCCCTCGTTGCGGCGCAGGGCATGGGCGACGAGCTGCGACGGCGGCAGGTTGGCGTAAACGGCAGCACCGGGGAACACGTGAGTGCCGGCAAGAGCGGATGCGGCGTCGGGCTGAAGGGTCACTGGACATGCTCCCTGGAACGGTCCTGCTTTAAGCAGAATGTGATCGATTGGTTTCGAGGCTATTAGGCGAGCCGCGTAGCACCGTCCAGCGCCGTTTCGTACTAACTTCTTGCCGCTTTTGTGAGCCGAACCAACGCGCTCCGGATGTCGGCGGGGTTGGCAACCAGGCCAGACCAAGGGACGCGGAGCACCAACTCGTCGCAGGCGAGGTCGCAGCCATCCACGTCGCAGGCCACCATGCGCCAACCAGACCCGTTCGCGCCACGGGCGGCGGCAATCTGGTCGAGCGCGTCGGCGTGGTCGTCGTTGCAGTGGGCCAGAACGCTGGGTTCGGCAGCGGCGACGGCCTCGACGGCGGCGGGGTCCCAGGCCAGGTCCGCCTGACGGAGCCGGGTGGCGCTGGCGAAACCGCCGATATACAGCCCGGCCTTGGGCACGATGCGCCAGAGCTGGAAGTCGCCGAAGCCTGCATAGAAAGCGGCGTAGGGGTGCAGCGCGACCCAGCGCGCCTTCATCAAGGGATCAGGCTCCGGGGCCGCAAGCCCGGTGATCGTCAAACGGGGTGCGGTCTGCGGATTGGCCTCGGTCTGCGGCCCGGCGACCATGACGGCGCAACGCGGCTCCGTGCGCAGATGGCGCGTATGCTCGGACAGGCCGGACAGCAGCAGCAGCACGGAGCCGTCAGGGGCGGTGGCCGGGGTCACGAGGGAGGCGAACGGCTGCCCGTCGCCGTTGGTCGCCAGCGTGCCGGCGCGGGAGGCGCGGAGCAAGGCCCGGGCATCCGGGACCGGAGTGGTTGTGGGCTCGGCTGTCACAGACATCGGTTTCGTTGCTCCCTGCATTCCGCCATAGTTCAATCCCACATAGAGTGAATACGCCGGGCGTCCACCATGCCCGGCCAGTGAAGGCGACAGGCCCATGAAACAGACGATCGCGCTGGTTGACGACGACCGCAACATCCTGACCTCGGTTTCGATGACGCTGGAGCAGGAGGGGTTCCTGGTCCGCACCTACACGGACGGCGAGAGCGCCCTGCAGGGGCTGATCGCAAAACCGGTGGACCTTGCGGTGCTGGATATCAAGATGCCGCGAATGGATGGGATGGAGCTGCTGCAGCGGCTGCGGACCCGGAGCCAGCTTCCAGTCATCTTCCTGACGAGCAAGGACGAGGAGGTCGATGAGCTGATGGGGCTGCGGCTTGGCGCCGACGACTACATCACGAAGCCGTTCAGCCAGCGCCTGCTGATCGAGCGTATCCGCGCGCTGCTGCGGCGCAACGAGACCAGCCGTGCGGAGGGGTCCGGCGCCGCGCCGGGCGGGGTGATGGCGCGCGGCAACCTGATCCTCGACGAGACGAAGCACCAGTGCACGTGGCACGGCAAGGACATCCAGCTGACGGTGACCGAGTTCCTTCTGGTCAAAGCGCTTGCGGCCCGGCCGGGCATGGTGAAGTCGCGGGACCAGCTGATCGATGCGGCGTATGGCGAGAACATCTATGTCGATGACCGCACTATCGACAGCCACGTGAAGCGCGTTCGCAAGAAGTTCCGGAGCACCGACGACAGCTTCGACCATATCGAGACGCTGTATGGCATCGGCTACCGCTACAAGGATCAGTGAAAGATGGTGAGGGATGCCTGACAGCGGCGTTCTGCCGGCGGTCTCGACCGCAGGCACGGGTGGCGCGCGCCCCGCCCTTCGGCAGCGTTGGGTCTCGCCATTGCTGCGGCGCATCCTGTTGGTCAACGCGCTGCCCTTGGCGCTGCTGGTGGCGGCATTGCTTTATTTGGACCAGTACCAGAATGGCTTGCTGGAGGCCGAGGTGCAGGCGCTGCGCGAGCAGGCGCGCATCTATGCCGGGGCGCTCGGCGAGAGCGCGGTTCGCGAGCAGAGTCCAGAAAATCCGACATTGCAGCCCGATTTGGCTCGGCCGCTGCTGCGGCGGCTGACTGAGCCGACGCCGAACGCACAGGCGCGGCTCTACGCTCCGGATGGCCAGCTTATTGCGGACAGCCGGGTGCGCGAGGGGGCTGGGGATGCGGTCGTGACCGAGCCGCTGCCTCCGGCTGCGGTCCGCAGCCGGACCCTAGGCACGATCGGCGCCGTGTATGACAAGCTGATGTCCCTGCTGCCGCATAAGGGCCAAGGCCCGTTCGTCGAGGTCAGCCCGAACGCCGCCGGCATCGACTGGCAGCCGAACGTCAAGGAGGAGCTGCGGATGACCGGCGCCAATCTGGGGCGCGAGATGCCGCCCTATATCCGCCGGACTCAAGAGGACCGGCTGCTGGTCACCGTGGCGGAGCCTGTGGTCCGCAATCGAAATACGGTTGGCATCGTGTTGCTGACGCGAGAGGCGCGTGAGGTGGATGATAGCCTCTTGACGGTGCGGATGAGCATTTTGGGGCTGTTTGCCCTGGCACTGGTGCTGACGGTCGCGCTGTCCTGGTATTTGTCGCTGACGATCGCCCGCCCGATTTTGCGGCTGGCCGGCGCCGCGCATGAGATGCGGGAGGGGCGTGGCCGGTCGGGAACCGTGCCCTTGACGCTGCTGCGCCGCACCGATGAGGTCGGCGAGCTGGCCCATGCTTTGACGGAGAGTGCGGCGGCGTTGTGGGGCCGCATGGACGCGACCGAGCGGTTTGCCGCCGATGTCGCGCACGAGATCAAGAACCCACTCAGCAGCATCCGCAGTGCGATCGAAACATTGCGGAGGATCGACAATCCGAATCAGCAGCGTCGCCTGCTGGCCATCATATCGGAGGACGTGATTCGGCTTGATCGGCTTATCACCGACATCAGCGATGCGAGCCGGGTCGATGCCGAGCTGTCGCGTACTAAGACCGAGCCGCTTGATGTCGGGTTGCTCCTGGCGACCCTCGCCGAGATCCATGACGCCACGCGTGGCGATACCGAGCCGGTCATCATCCTCGACGCGCCCGCCGCGCCATTGTTCGTTCAGGCGGTCGAGGGCTATCTCGTGCAGGTGTTGCGCAATCTCATCGGGAATGCGCGCAGCTTTTCCCCGGCGAATGGCAGGATTCTTCTACAAGCACGCGAGACCGGCGCGATCGTCGAGATCAGCGTGTCGGATGAGGGGCCCGGCATTCCCAACGGGAAGCTGGAGCATGTGTTCGACCGGTTTTATTCTGAGCGTCCTGCGGGAGAGCAATTTGGCCAGCATTCTGGCCTAGGGCTATCGATTAGCCGGCAGATCATTGAGGCTTTGAAGGGGCGGATCGCGGCGGAAAATCGCATGGATGATGCCGGTCATGTCGTGGGGGCACGGTTTGTTGTGCGGCTGCCGCGTGCCTAGCCAGTTTTCGTCCCAGGTACGACTCGGCAGCGCTGCCCGACAACGCAAGTACGCCTTTGCTCGAACGATAAGGCGCTTCCATTTGACCGAGATCCAGGCCACACAACGGGCGTTATGCAAATCTACGGAAGCTGCGCAGCCCGCGATGACCATGGTGTATTGCTCTTAGGCCCATCGGGTGCGGGAAAGTCTGATCTTTTATTGCGTCTGCTCGACCGCGGGTTTGCACTTGTTGCGGACGATCAGGTTTGCATTGAGGACGGTATCGCGTGGGCACCCGCTCGTTTGGCCGGTATGATAGAGGTACGCGGGCTTGGTATTATCCGGATGCCCTATACGAAGCAGGTCCGGCTGGCCTTGGCTGTTCAGCTTGCGAAGCCGCCCCGTATGCCCGTGCCGGCCCAGCACATCGAGACGGCACTCCCCCTTGTGTTAATTGATCCATCATTATGCTCTGCACCTATTCAGGTAGGTCTTGCGCTGGATTGCGTTCTTCTTCAGGTGACCCAAGTAGCCGGGGCATTTACATGACAGTGCTGCGCATAGTTTTAGTGAGCGGTCTGTCTGGAGCAGGCAAGGCATCAATCTTGCGGGCGTTGGAGGATTTGGGCTATGAGGCGGTGGATAATCCGCCCCTGACCATGGTGCCGGATGTCGTGATCCGCAGCGAACGTCCACTCGCGATCGGACTGGACGCGCGTAGCCGCGGTTTCAACCCGGAGCTTGTTTTGTCCACCCTCGCGACGCTTTGCCAGAATCCGGCATTGCGACCTGAATTGGTTTACGCTTGGGCCGATGAAACGGTCCTGTTAAGGCGCTTCACCGAAACCCGCCGGCGTCATCCTCTTGCTCCGCAGGGCCGTGTCGTCGATGGAATAGCGGAGGAGTCTGCGCTAACGCAGCTGCTTCGTGAAAACGCCGATTTGGTTATCGACACCTCCGACCTGCCATTGGCGGAGTTGCGCCGGGTCATTGAGACGCGCTTCCGGCCAGATCTTTCGGCGGGCGCTCAACAGCCCAGTCTTGCGGTGTCGCTGGTATCGTTCGCCTTCCCAGCCGGCCTGCCTCGTGAGGCAGACATGGTTTTTGATGCACGCTTTCTACGTAACCCGCACTATGATCCCATATTGCGTTTCAAAACGGGCCTGGACGAAGCGGTCGCGGCCTACATCGAGGCCGATCCAGATTTCGAAAAATTCATTAACGGCGTGAGAGCCCTGTTGGCGCTTGTTCTGCCACGGTTTGTGCAAGAGGGAAAGAAATATGCCACAATCGCGATTGGATGCACCGGCGGCCGGCATCGGTCGGTCCGTGTCGTGGAGCTTTTAGCGAGCAGCCTGCCGATGCAGCCTGCCGGCGAGCGCGGTCAGAGGGAATGGCAGATCACTGTGACGCATCGTGAACTGGAACGGGATGGATCGACGCAGCCCGCGCAATTTGCGGATTTGATTGACGACGACGCTGACCATCCTGAGAACACGGCGACACCAACTCCACCTTTGATCAGAGAGGCATAAGGTAACAAGATGATCGGCCTTGTGCTGGTAACTCACGGACGACTTGCGGACGAGCTTCGTTTGGCAATGGAGCATGTTGTAGGGGCTCAGCGGAATGTGGCTACAATATGCATTGGTCCTGACGACGACATGGAGGACTGTCGGTCCAATATAAGAAATAGTATTGCGCAAGTAGATACCGGCGATGGTGTAGTTTTATTAACAGATATGTTTGGCGGAACACCGAGCAATCTTGCCATTTCTATGATGTGTCGAGAAGGTGTTGAGGTTATATCAGGCGTTAACCTTCCTATGCTAGTGAAACTAGCAAAGGTCCGTTCAAGTCAGACTCTGGGCGAATGTGTCGATTGTGCACAGGCCGCCGGTCGTAAATACATAGCGGCGGCGTCGCATATTCTGCACTCGTGCAAAAAGCCCAATACGTGCAACTAGGCTCATGACCGACCCGATCACGCCAGAGCCAAGTAGCCCCACGCTGGTCACGCGGACTGTCACTATCCCAAATGTTCGCGGACTGCACGCCAGGGCAGCAGCAAAATTCGTGACCTTGGCGGAGCGATATGGCGCGTCGATCGATGTGCTTCGTGATGGACAAATCGTCTCGGCCCGGTCGATCATGGGCCTTATGATGCTCGGGGCGGGCAAAGGATCGCAACTCGAGCTGCAGGCGGATGGCTGGGATGCCAAGGAGGCTTTGGATGCGCTGGCGTCCTTAGTCGAAGCTGGTTTCAATGAACGGGACTGAGGCAGATAGGGCGGGTTCCCTGTTGCAGAACGCGGTCGAGGATACCCTTTCTGAACGACGGCTTTTCGGCATCGCCGCCTGCGCCGGCGTGGCAATCGGGCCGGTGTTTCGGACGACTGAGGCCCCGGCTCAAGTCACGCGGCATAAAATCCACGCTGCCGACGTCCAGGCCGAAGGGGCACGATTGGACTCGGCAATCCTGCAATCCCGTAAGCAGCTGATGAAGCTGCGGAGCCGCCTTGCGGTCCTGCCGGAAGAGAGCCAGGGCGAGATCGCACCGCTGCTCGATGCCTATCTCCAAATGCTTGGTCCGTCCCGGCTCATCCGTGGGGTGCGAAAGCGTATTCAGGAGCGGCTGGTCTCGGCAGAGACCGCGGTCATGGAGGAGGCGAATGCCATCGCCCACACGCTTGCTGCCATGGCGACGCCCGATGGTCCTGGTTCACAACGACAGGCCGACGAGGTGCGGGAGGTCGGCCGCCGCCTGGTTCGCAACCTGACCCGTGCGCCGTTCCGCAGTTTTGCGGGCGCCGTCCAGGGCGCTGTGCTGATCGCTGAGAGCCTTCGCCCGGCCGATGCCGCACTCATCGATCCCGCACGCATCGCCGGCGTTGCGACCGAAGAGGGCGGCACGGACGGCCATACCGCCATCCTGTTGCGCGCGCTTGGGATCCCCTCGGTGCTTGGGGCGGCGGGACTGATGGCGGATGTGCGGGCTGGCAGCACGGCCATCATAGACGGGGTGATTGGAACTGTGATCCTCAATCCAAGCATTACGAGCCTATCAAACGCCCGCCGTGCGGTTGCCAGCTTCGCGCGAGACCGTCAGCGCCTGGGCCGCCTGCGCCGGCTTGCGTCCGTCACCCTGGATGGCGAGATCGTCAGCCTGCAGGCAAATCTAGAGTTGCCGATCGAGCTCCCGATGATTGCCCAATCCGGCGCCAGCGGCATTGGCCTATTGCGCAGCGAATTCCTGTTCATGAACCGCGATACGGTGCCGACTGAAGACGAGCAGGCCAAGACCTACCAAAATGTCATTGAGACCATGGCCGGGGACACGGTGACGATCCGGGTCCTGGACTGGGGCGGCGAGAAGGAAATCGAGGCTTTAGTGACGGCCGGGGTGGTTCCTGAGCTCGTCGATGACAATCCAGCGCTTGGCCTGCGGGGCATAAGGCTGCTTTTGCGGCAGCCCGACCTGTTTGAGACGCAGCTGGCTGCTATCTTGCGTGCGGCACATGCGGGGCCGGTTCGCGTATTGCTGCCCATGGTCACCAATGTCGCCGAGATCCGTGCAGCGCGGGCGATCTACAATCGCGTAGCAGACCGTTTGCGGCAGCGCGGTGTGACGCTTCCCAAGATTTTGCCGCCGCTTGGCATCATGGTCGAGACGCCAGGTGCAGCCCTTTGTGCCGATGCCCTCGCGGTGGAAGCTGAATTCTTCGCTATCGGCACGAATGACCTCTGTATGTACACCCTTGCCGTCGATCGTGGCGAAGTGGAGGTTGCAGAGCTTTACGACTCGCTGCACCCGGCGGTACTGCGACTTATCCAGATGACGATACAGGGTGCGGCGTCGCATCACATTCCAGTATCGGTCTGTGGGGAAATGGCAGCCAATCCAGACATGACGCCGCTGCTGCTTGGGTTAGGGCTACGCAGCTTTAGTACCAATGCCTCGGCGGTACCTCGGGTCAAGCAAGCCGTTCGGGGCACGACCATCGATGACTGCCAGAGACTAACCTGGCAAATTCTAAAACAGTCCGATTCAGCTCAGACCCGCGAGTTAATCGCAACCTTTCGTCACTGATGTCCGGTCGGGCAGCGCCGACCCCGGCTGACCCGCCGTGGCAAGCGCCCGGCGACGAGCAGGGCGATGCGGCCTGGTTAGGCACGCCGGCTGCACCCGAATGTCAGAAGGAGCCAGCATGCCTCAGCCCACCCTGCCCGCTCAGTCCGTTGCCGTCGTTACCGGCGGCGCATCTGGGATCGGTCTCGCCGCCGCGAGTCACCTGGCCCGCATCGGCATGCGCGTCTGCATTGCCGATCTCGGCGACGACCGGCTAACCCATGCGGCAGCGACGCTTTCCGCCCTGGCGCCCGGCGGGGCCGCGAGCATCATGACGATGACGACCGACGTAAGCCGCGCCGAAGATGTCCAGCGCCTGGAAGCAGCGGTCCGCAAGCGGTTCGGCGGCACCGATTTCCTGATGAACAATGCGGGCGTTCAGCCCGGCAGCGCCATGTTCGGCCCGACCGAGGCTTGGGAGCGCGTGATGGGCGTCAATTTATGGGGCATCATCCATGGCTCTCGCATCTTCGCGCCCGGCATGATCGCCCGGGGACGGCCGGGCTACATCGTCAACACCGGTTCGAAGCAGGGCATTACCACACCACCCGGCGACCCCGCCTACAACGTCTCCAAGGCTGGGGTGAAGGCGTTCACCGAGATGCTGCAGCATGAGCTGCGGAACACGCCGGGCTGCCAAATCTCAGCCCATCTGCTGGTTCCGGGCTTCGTCTTCACGCCGCTGACCGCGAACGGCCGCACCACGAAACCCGAGGCCGCTTGGACACCGGAACAAACGGTGGACTTTATGATGGAACGCCTCGGAGCGGGCGACTTCTACATTCTCTGTCCGGACAACGACGTGCCCCGCGCACTCGACGAGCGGCGCATCCTTTGGGCTGCTGGCGATATCGTCGAGAACCGTCCTGCCCTCTCGCGCTGGCACCCAGAGTATGCCGACGCGTTCAAGGCCTCTTTGGACGGTGCGATCTAGCATTACAGTTGCAGGTTTTGTTTCATATGTGAGCGTTGGGCGGTGGCTTGGTGTGCTCTCTGCCAGAGCGACCAGGCGATGACGTGGGCTGGGCGGATGCATTGTTGCGCGAGGCGCATGGCGACGCGGCGGATTTC
>JANXVC010000205.1 GCA_025351925.1 Rhodospirillales bacterium
GTGCTGCGTGGCGGACGGGTCGAGCAGATCGGCACGCCGCTCGACTTGTATGAGCGGCCGGCCAACCTGTTCGTCGCTGGGTTCATCGGCTCGCCTCGCATGAACATGCTGACGGCGGCGGCGGAGGGCGGGCTGCTGCGGCATCCAGCATTGGCTGAGCCGCTGGCCGTGCCGCACGGCATGCCGCCGGGGCCGGTCACGCTGGGCTTACGGCCGGAGCACCTGGTCCTCGGTGGCGAGATGCCGGCCGCGCTCGTGCTGCAGGCGGAGTTCGCCGAGCACCTCGGCGGCACCAGCCAGATCTATGCGCAGGCGCCCGGCGGCGAGACGCTCACCATCGGCGTTCCCGGCCGCGTCATGGTCCAGCGTGGCGAGGCGCTGCGCGTCGGCTTCAACCCGGCGCACGCCTATCTGTTCAACGCCGAGGGGGCCCGGGTATGAGCTGGCTCGGCATCGACGCCGGCACCTCCTCCGTGAAGGCGCTGCTGATCGACGATGCGCAGGCGGTGCTGGCGGAAGGGTCAGCGTCGCTGGAGGTGCAGCGCCCGCAGCCGCTATGGTCCGAACAGGACCCGGCCGCTTGGTGGCGCGCGACGGAGAACGCGGTGGCGCAGGTTCGTGCAGCGGCGCCGGAAGCGTGGGCCGGCCTCGATGGCATCGGGCTGTCCGGGCAGATGCATGGCGCCGTGCTGCTGGATGCAGAGGACGCGGTGCTGCGCCCCGCCATCCTGTGGAATGACGGCCGCGCCGCCGCCGAGTGCGTGGAGCTGGAGCGCCGCGTGCCGGATTTCCGCACCCGCGCCTGCAACCGGGCGATGCCGGGCTTCACCGCGCCGAAGCTGTTGTGGGTGCAGCGGCACGAGCCCGAGGTGTTCGCGAAGCTGCGTACGGTGCTGCTGCCGAAGGACTACCTGCGGCTTTGCCTGACGGGCGACCGGGTGGGCGAGATGTCCGACGCATCCGGCACGTTGTGGCTCGACATCGCGGCGCGGGACTGGGACGACACCCTGCTAGCGGCCTGCGACCTCGGGCGCGGGCACATGCCGCGGCTGGTGGAAGGCTCGGCGGTGTCCGGCGTGCTGCGCCCGGAGTTGGCGGCGGCGTGGGGGCTGGCGGGGCGGCGGGTCGTGGTGGCGGGCGGCGGCGGGGACAACGCGGCCTCGGCCGTGGGGATTGGCGCGGTGGCGGCGGGCGCCGGGTTCCTGTCGCTCGGCACCTCCGGCGTGGTGTTCGCCGCGACCGACCGGCTGGTGGCCCGGCCGGAGCGGACGCTGCACGCGTTCTGCCACGCGCTGCCGGGCCAGTGGCACGTCATGGCGGTCGCGCTATCGGCGTCATCCGCGCTGTCCTGGGTGGCGGGCGTGCTGGGCCAAACGGACATCGACGGCCTGCTGGAGCGGGTTGCGGCCTGTGCGGCGTCCGTCGAGTGGCGGCGGGACGCACCACTGTTCCTGCCGTACTTGACCGGCGAGCGCACCCCGCACAACGACCCCGACGCGACCGCGCTGTTCGGTGGCCTGCGCCCGGACCATGCGGCAGAGGCGCTGACCTACGCCGTGCTCGAGGGCGTCGCATTCGCGCTGGCCGACGGCCTGGAGGTGGTGCGGGAGGCCGGCGTGGACCTGCGCGAGTGTGCGCTGGTCGGCGGCGGGTCACGCAGCCGCTTCTGGGCGGGGATGCTGGCGGACGTGCTGGGCCTGGTGCTGCTGCGTCCGCGCGGCAGCGTGCTGGGCGCCTCCCTAGGTGCGGCGCGCCTGGCGATGCTGGCGGCCGGCGCGGGAACAGTGACTGAGGTGTGCACGCCGCCGCCGGTCGAGGAGCGGGTGGTCCCTGCCCCGCCGGATGCCGCCCGTGCCGCACGGCGCACGCGCTATCACACTCTTTACCGCATCGAGGCCGGCTCCCGCACTCCTGCCGCCTAGAGCTTTGTTTCAACGAGCATCTTTGTCCAATCGAAAAAGCAGATCGATCGGACGATGCTCAAGTCTGATACATCTTGCTCGGGGCTAGTTCCGGCTTTTGCGCGCCGGTCATCGCCGGGCGAGTCCGTTCGACGCGGTTCCAGGCGGCGTACAGCGCCGGCACGAAGCACAACGTCAGCGCCGTGGCGCTGACCAGCCCGCCCATGATCGCGATGGCCATCGGGCCCCAGAACACCGAGAAGGCCAGCGGCACGAGCGCCAGGATCGCCGCCGCCGCCGTCAGCACGATCGGGCGCGCCCGGCGTACCGTCGCCTCGACGATCGCCTCGGCCAATGGCAGGCCTTCCCGGGCGTCGCTGTCGATCTGGTCCACCAGGATCACCGAGTTGCGCATGATGATCCCGGCCAGCGCGATAAAGCCCAGGGTGGCGACGAAGCCGAACGGCGCGCCGGTGATGAGCAGCGCCGCGCTGACGCCGATCAGCCCCAGCGGCGCCGTCAGGATCACCATCGCCACCCGGCCAAAGCTCTGCAATTGCAGCATCAGCAGCGTAATCATCACCAGCACCATCAGCGGCATCACCGCGTTCACCGAGGCCTGGCCCTTCGCGCTCTCCTCGACGGCCCCCGCTGTCTCGATCGAGTAGCCCGGCGGCAGCGCCGCCTTGATCGCATCGAGGGTTGGCAGGACCTGCGCCGTTGCGACCGGCGCCTGCGTGCCGTCCGCGATGTCGGCGCGGACCAGCAGCATCGGCGTGCGGTTGCGGCGCCAGATGGTTGGCGCCTCTAAACCGTAGGAGATGCGCGCCACCTGACCCAGCGGCACGGTGCGTCCCGGGGCAGAAATCGGCATCTCGGCCAACGCCGACAGATCTCCGCGCTCAGCCTCCATTGCGCGGACTAGCACCGGGATCAGATCGGTCCCCTCGCGGTATTGGGTCATGGTCAGGCCTTGCAACATCGCCTGCAGGGCGGTCGAGACGTCCTCGCTGGTCAGGCCGAGCAGCCGGGCCTTGTTCTGGTCAACCTCGACCTGCACGGATTTGGCGGCATTGCCCCAGCTATCGCCGACGTTGCGCAGATGCGGGTTGGCGCGCATCGCCACCCGAACCTGGTCCGCGATGCCGCGCAGCACGGAGGGGTCGGGGCCGAGGACGCGGAACTGCACAGGGTAGCCGACCGGCGGGCCCAGCTCCAGCCGGCCGCTGCGCATGCGCACGTCGGGGAAGGCGCCGCTGTCCGACAGCCCGTGCAGCCGGGCGAGCGTGGCTTCCCGCGCGGCGATAGATTTCATGTTGACGATAATCTGGGCGAAGTTGGCGTTCTCCAGCTCCGGCGCGGAGGCTAGGAAGAAGCGCGGACTGCCGCTGCCGACATAGCCAACCCAGGACTTCACGCCGGCATCGGCGGCCAGCACGGCGTCGAGCCGGCTGACCTCCGCCGCCGTCGCGGCATAGGCGCCGCCCTCGGGCAGACGAAGGTCGATGATGACCTCCAGCCGGTCGGACGCCGGGAAGAACTGCTGCGGCACCCGGGTGAAACCGGCGACCGCCGCCGCGAAGGCG
>JANXVC010000219.1 GCA_025351925.1 Rhodospirillales bacterium
TCGAGGCCTGGCGGGCAGCGCCGCGCACCACCCCAGGCGGGCAGCCCTGCTACTCGCCGCTCGCCATCCTGACAGCCCTCACGCTCAAGGCCGTGTTCCGCCTGGCGCTGCGCCAGACCGAAGGCCTGATCGGCTCCGTCATCGGCCTGCTCGGGCTGGAGCTGCGCGTGCCGGACCATTCCACCCTGAGCCGCCGGGCCACGACGCTGGAGGTGCCGCGCCCGCAGCCGCGCCGGGATGGCGAACCCTTGCACCTGCTGGTGGACAGCACGGGCCTGCGGCTGTGCGGCGCGGGCGAGTGGCTGCTGGAAAAGCACGGCACCAAGTCGCGCCGGTCGTGGCGCAAGCTGCACATCGGCGTGGATGCCGGCACGGGCCGGATCGTCGCCGCCTCGCTGACGGCCAAAGAGGTCGACGACGGCGCCGAGGTCGGTCCCTTGCTCGATCAGATCACGGGCGTGGTGGCCTCGTTCACCGCCGACGGTGGTTACGACCAGGACCGCGTTTACGCCAGCGTTGTTGAGCGCCATCCAGAAGCGGCCGTCATCGTGCCGCCGCGTGCGACCGCCGTGCCGAGCGACACGGCCGAGACCGCACCCACGCAGCGCGACCGCCACCTTCAGATCATCGACAAACACGGACGAGCTGCCTGGCAAAGGGCGTCCGGTTACACCATCCGAGCCCGAGCCGAAGCGGCCATCGGCCGGTTCAAGCAGGTGATCGGGGACGGGCTGCGCTCGCGCACGGACGAGCGTCGGGCGACCGAGGTGGACATCGCCGCCCACGCGCTCAACCGCATGGCGGAGCTTGGACGCCCGAGCTACGTCCGCACTGCCTGACCTCAAACGGGGCTGGGGCGCCTACGCCTACACTCCGGAGCCGTGCAACACGCTGGCGCGCCGCCCTGCGGCGCAGGGCGGCGGCTGGGGCGGTGCGGGTCATGCGCGTCAGCCGGGCCGTGGCCGACCTGGACGGGGCGGAGGCGTTCTACCGGGATGCGCTCGGGTTCCGGACCACCTGGCGCGGCCCGTCCGATCCCGTGGCCCTGGCTGCGCTGGGCCTGCCCGGCGCCACGGGGGAGGAAGCGGTGATGCATCTGGGCGGGGACGAGGTGGCCCTCGTGCGCCTGCAGCCGCCGGGCCGCCCGTATCCGGCGGGCAGCCGCAGCGACGACCTGTGGTTCCAGCATCTGGCCATCGTGGTGTCCGACATGGGTGCGGCCCATGCCCGCGTGCTGGCGCAGGGCGGAGCGCAGCCGGTCAGCCAGGGCGGACCGCAAGCCCTGCCGCCGGCGGACGGGAGTGTGCGGGCATGGAAGTTCCGGGACCCGGACGGGCACCCGCTGGAGCTGCTGTGGTTCCCGCCGGGCGGGGGCCGGGCTGTTTGGCGCCGGCACCCGCCCGGAGCGGTGTTCCTGGGGATTGACCACAGCGCCCTGGCGGTCAGCGGCGCCGCGCGGAGCCGCCGCTTCTATCGCGGGCTGGGCTTCAAGGTTGCCAGCCGGTCCCGCAACACCGGTCCCGCGCAGTCCCGGCTGGACGGGCTGTCCGGCGCACGGCTGCGCGTGTTCAGCCTGCGCCCGGCGTCCGCCGATGGACCCGGCCTGGAGCTGCTGGCCTATCAGCCGCCGGGGCGGTCCGCCGCCGGCATGCGCCCTGGCGATGTCGCCGCCGACTGGACGACGGTTGCAATGCTCGGCCGGCGCGAAGCCGCCCCCCGCCGCGTGCGGGACCCCGATGGGCATATGCTGTTGCTGACGGGCTAAGGTGCCTCCGAGATCGGGCTGCCTGCGTCCGGCCCTGTGACGTAGCTGGACGCCAACGGATGCCGCAAGGCTTGGCTGACCGGCAGGGTCCGAGGGGACAGCACGATCAGGCCGAGGCCGCCGACCAGCCCGAAGTTCTTCAGGAATTCCCAGAAGTGGTCCAACCCCTCGCCGGGACGGAAGCGCCAGCAGTCCGGGAAACGCCAGAATTGGTGATACAGCACGGCCGTCATGACGCAGAACCCGGCCAGCACGAGGGCCGCCAGGCGGTCGTGCCAGCCGGTGACGATGCAGACCGGGGTGATGAA
Organism: Rhodospirillales bacterium; assembly: GCA_025351925.1. Taxonomy (GTDB): domain Bacteria; phylum Pseudomonadota; class Alphaproteobacteria; order Acetobacterales; family Acetobacteraceae; genus CAHJXG01. The sequence goes on from JANXVC010000219.1 coordinate 2,074, forward strand.
CTCCACCAGGATGGCGGCCACCAGCATCGCCGGGGCATACGGCGCCGTCCCCGCCTGCTTCATCGCGGCGTTCCAATTGACGATCTTGTCGAGGCCGCTGAACGGGAACAGCACGACCAGGCATACGCGCAGCAGCAGTGGCGCGTAATCATTGACCAGCATCATCGTGTCACGGCCCTCTCGGCTGCTTGTGCCGCGAGGGAGGGAACGTCACCGCAACTCGGCGGTTCAGTCCGGACCAAAGCGGCAGCTGGAGCAAGCGCATGACGGACAGCACGGGACCGCAGCCCGAAATCCCTTACTGGCACCTATGG
>JANXVC010000202.1 GCA_025351925.1 Rhodospirillales bacterium
AAAAGCTTGCAAGCGGAAGGAACCATGGCGCACGCCCCTGATGAGGCGCAAACAACGTCGCCCGGCTACTACGGATCCAGCATCACGTCACGCCTCGCAAGCAGACCGTGGAGAGAGAGTTTTTGGTGCGAAAGCCCTGACACGAAGCCGAGGGCGGCGCTGTTGTGGCGCATGGCGATGGCGCGCAGGTGGCGATAGCGGGCCAGAACGTCCTTTCGGGTCATCGCGTTTTCTCCGCCAAGCGACGCACCATCCCGTAACGGGTTGTTCGTGGCAAGGCAGTCCTGCCGAGGAAGGTCATCGTGCCGAATGCGCCTGATCCGTCGAAGTCTCGAGATTGCCGTTCTGATCCTATGCTCGCCGGCTGTCCTTCATGCGGCGTAGCAGGCCGCGCCGATCAGGGCGTCGATGGCGGCACGGGGTAATTTGACGAGGTCTGGCGTGATCGCGGACGTGTGGAAATCATGATACGTCCACAGTTCGCGGCGCACCCGGGCGAGCGTATCGCTGAATGTGGACAGATGCTTCGAGTACCAGCTTGCCGCCCGAGGCGCCGGGGCTTCCCTGGCATACAGGTCATGCGCCCACAAAGTGACGAGGGAGAACAGCCCGAGCAGCGCCGGCGTGGTTCGCGCGATGGCCGGGTGATGCCAAAGGGCGGTGCCGGAGACGATCTCGACCAAGCGTTCGCTGCGTCCATACCAGCCGCTCACCTGCAATCGGCGCCAGCGAGGTTTGGGATCAGCCAAGCGCTTGGCCAGGGTTGCCTGCCGTTTGCCAATGACACGCGGCCGTCCGATGGTGCCGGGCCGGCGGCGTGCAGGCGGGTTGAACAGGCGCGCGTCGAGACGCAGGCGCGTGATCATGCACATGCGCCGCCGCACCGCACGCAGCAACTCGATCGCGGCGAAGCTGCTATCGGCGGCCGCGATGATCTTGCGATCCGGCAGCCAGCGTGCCGCCTGCAGCAGACACTGCCTGCCCCAATCGGTCAGCTTTTTATGCCGCTTCTGGCGATGGTCGGCATAGCGCTCGGAAGTTGCAAGCGCCGTCAGGAACGGCAAGCCACACACGTCCACCTTCTGATGGCTTTCCACCCGCTACGCGGTCGGAACCTTGGCCATCCTCGCCCATGGGATGTTGGGCAGCAGCATGACCGAAAGCCAGCGCAGGCCGCTCGCTTTGACGAAATGGCCATGCTAAGAGCGGATCGGATCGCGGTAGATGCCGCGTGCCGCGATTTTTACTCCCCAGCGGCGCTCCAGCGTGTCGTCGAGGCCGATCACGACGGGACCGTCATAGACGAAGGTGCTGACCAACAGGCGAAACAGGCAACGTGCGAGCCGCAGGCTCGACCAGCGATTGCGGTTGAGAACCCGGTGGTAGTTCGCTAAAGCGGGGATCCTGGTCGAGGCAGATGACGCGCAAAGCAGAAGCGACGGTGAGTCGTCCGGGGCTCAGGATGGCACCGACGATCAGCACCAGCACGCGCTGCCAGGTTGGCGCGGTGAAAGCTGCGCTGAACGGCTCCATCCATGAAGCCAGTTTTGTCTGTGCTGCACCGCCTATACATTCTGCCGGCATCCGCTCGCTCCCAACTCAGTGTCGAGGAGAGCTTCGCCAGCACCGCCTCAGCCGGAAGTCCCAGGCTCGATCACAAGCGAATCAAGACCGACAGCAGCCCGAAAATGGCCAAAGTCAAGCTAAAGAGCCATATTTGTAATCTGTCTGGAGAGTTCTTTCATCGACAGCCTAAGTAACTCAAGACGGCGTTTGTTGAATTGTGCTGAGTCAGGTTTGTGCCCGTCTGACTTTTTGAGCGTGACGAAAAACTCGTGTCCCATCGTCTCCGAGATCTCTGCAATACGCAAATCTAGGATTCCCAAATGGGCTATCTCCTCGATAATCAGTGCAAAACTGCTTGGCGTGAACTTCCAGGCGTGAAAGTCGAAGTACTCTCCACCATTTGTAGCCGATGCTCTTCGAAACACAGCATACGCGAAATCAAGCGGCCACACCAACTCCAGCTCTGCCGCCTCGTCTTCGATAGACCAGCCGCTTCGTCCCATATTCTTCGTTGCGTAAGCAACCTCGTTGAACGATGTCCTTTTACTATGTACACGGTCTTTATTATGATGTGCCGATAGCATATCTCCAGACGTCGAAAGGCCGGAAAAGAAATCAAAGCAGCATCTTTTATCAGGAAGTGCGAGCTTGATGACGCCGTTGGAATTTATTAATTTTTCACAAGACAGGAGAAAACCAATTGCGTCTGGCATATGTTCGAGGGAGTGACTGGATATAACAGCGTCATAACTCTGATGCGCCTCATCTTGAAAAGCCTCGTGCATTTGCCCAGAGCGCCAGACCACATCAACATCCTCGATGCATTCATAGTCCTGGTGCTTATAATGCTCCTTAAGAAATTTAGCGTCCGCATAATCAACTATGATCGTGTTCCATCCAGCCGACTTTGGAACGATCGGATTGTGACTCGGCCCAACCTCGACTAAATTCATCGTCTTATTTACACCCAGCAGCATTCGCTCAATCCGGTCCATCGTCGAAATCCAATGCAGGATGTTTGGCATCTTTACATTCTACACTTTGTCATAGTGAGTTAACAATGACTATTTATTCGTCAAGTATATGGCCGAGATAGTGCATATGCCGATAAACCCAATACCTGATCGGAGGCATACCGGCATATTTTGAACCGTCAGTTCTTCCATGCCGCACTATCTGGCTGTAATCTCGGTCGTCTCGGTCATGTGTACGTCGGTCCTGCTAGGTCTCCCGCCCCAGCCGGTCTAGCAACCAACTCCGGCTCGGTTGACGGGCGAACATGAACCAGCCTAGCGATATAAAGCAGGCGTATGCGCCGGCATAGACGACCCCAGCCCAAAACCATGCCCCTATCGGTTGAGTGAGCATGAACACGATCAATACGCCCAAGGACAGCAAAGCCAGCAGACTACATGGCAGCATCACGATCGGCTTCTGTATGCTGAGGCAATAGGACCCCCCTACCAATCCGATGGTGCTAAAAAATAAGATGGCCTGAACGAGACTATATTGACCGTGCATGAAGGCAGGATACCCCACAACACCCCTATACGAAAAGATGATAATTCTCATACCGGACCGAGACACCCTACCTGTTTGGTCGATACCGCCGCCGGAAAGCAACCAGGCAGCGGCAGCCTAAAACGCAACGATCCAGGACCCATGCGTGTTCGAACGGCCCAAAGCGGCGCTGGGCATGGTCACATCGCCGCCGCGGGACTAAAGCCGGGGAGCGGCGATGAGCCGACCCATCGCAAACCGGAAAGAGGCCGCCATGATCCTGAACCGACGCACGCTGCTGACGGCGTTCGCCAGCCTCGCAGCCCCGGCCATCGCCCAGCCCAGCCCAGCGCTGACCTTCACCGCCATTCCCGACCAGGACGAGACGCGGCTGGTCGAGCGCTTCGGACGGGTCGCGACCTACCTGCAGGATCGGCTGGCGGTGCCGGTCCGCTACGTGCCGGTCAAGAGCTACCCGGCCGCTGTCACCGCCTTCACCAACGACCAGGTGCAGCTTGCCTGGTTCGGCGGCTTCACCGGGGTCCAGGCCCGGCGCGCCGTGCCGGGCTCCGAGGCCATCGCCCAGGGCGTGGAGGACACCAGGTTCAAAAGCTTCTTCCTGGCCAACGCCCGCACCGGATTGCTGCCGAACAGGGTGTTTCCCGCTGGGATCGCCGGGCGCAGCTTCACCTTTGGCGCCCGCGCCTCGACCTCCGGCCGGGTGATGCCGGAGTTCTACATCCGACGTGAGTTCGACCGCGCGCCGAACCAGGTGTTCTCGCGCGTCGGCTTCTCGGGCGACCACACGCGCACGCTGCAGCTGGTGCAGTCCGGCGCCTTCGAGGCCGGCGCCATGGACTACACCGTATTCGACCTGGAGCGTCAGGCTGGGCGGGTCGATCCCGCGCTGGTCAGCGTCATCTGGGAGACGCCGCCATTCCCGGACTACAACTGGACCGTGCGCGGCGACGTCGAGAGCCGGTTCGGCGCAGGCTTCAAGGAGCGGCTGCGAACGGCGTTGATCGAGTGCCGCGATCCCGCGATCCTGGCGCCGTTCGGCCGCTCCGGCTTCATTGCGGCCGCGAACGCCGACTACGCCCCGGTCGAGCAGGTCGCGCTGGCCACCGACCTGCTGAACTGAAATGGCCGTGCTGGTTGAACTCAAGGGCGAAAGCGCAGTGTTCGCCGGCCAGGCGGTATTGCGCGGCATCGACCTCCGCATACAGCGCGGCGAGCGCCTGGCGGTCATGGGCCGGTCTGGCGCCGGCAAGTCCACCTTGCTGAACCTGCTGTATTCCCGCCTGCCGGACCAGGCGGCCCTGGTGCCCCAGGCGGCGGCGCTGGTGCGGGCGCTCAGCGTGTTCCACAACGTGTATATGGGCCGGCTGGACCGGCACTCCGCCTGGCGCAACCTGCGCATGTTGGCCTGGCCAGCCTGCGCCGAGGTCGCGGACGTGCGTGAGACGCTGGGCACGGTCGGGCTGGCTGACAAGCTGTTCGCCCGGGCCGGCACGCTGTCCGGCGGCCAGCAGCAGCGGGCCTCGATCGCGCGCGCGCTGTATAACGGCCGCCCGGTGGTGATCGGCGACGAGCCGGTCTCGGCGCTCGACCGGCAGCAAGCCGGCTCGGTGCTGCGCCGCATGGCCGACACGCATGAGACGATGATCCTGGCGCTGCACGACATCCCACTGGCACTCGACCATGCGGACCGCGTCGTGCTGCTGGACGCCGGGCGGATTGTGCTCGACGAGCCGACGGGTTCGCTCCGCGAGACGGACCTGACGCGCTTCTATGCCTAGGCCGTCCCGTTGGCGCCTCGGCTATGCCAACGCCAGCTGGGCCTGTCTGGCGGCGGCGCTCGCCTGCCTGCCGTTCGCCGACCTGGGCGTCAACGTCCTGCAGCCCGGCGCCGAGCTGGCCCGGCTGCTGCACGGCGTCCTGCATCCCGACCTCCTGGCCGTCAAATGGTCCAGCGTGGTGCTGACCGTCGCCTTCGCCGTGCTGGGCGTGTCCGGCGGCGCACTGGCCGGCTTCGCCCTGGCGCTGCCTTTCGCGCGGTCGCGGGCGGTCCGCAGCCTGTGCGCCGCGATCCGCTCGGTCCACGAGCTGTTCTGGGCGTTGCTGCTGATGCAGGTCGCGGGCCCGTCGCCTACCACCGGGCTGCTGGCGATTGCCATCCCTTATGCCGGCATCTTCGCCAAGGTGTTTTCCGAGATGATCGAGGAGGCCGAGCTCGCCGCCGAGCGCGTGCTGCCGCCCGGCACCGGAATCGTGTCCCGCTTCGCCTATGCAAGGCTGCCGGAACTGGCAGAACCCTTCGGCAACTACCTGCTGTACCGGCTTGAATGCGGGCTGCGGTCCACCCTGGTGCTCGGCTTCATCGGCCTGCCGACCATGGGGTTCGAGCTCGAGAGCTACTTCCGGCAGGGACACTACGCCGAGGCCGCCGGCTTCGTCGCGGTCTTCTATTTGTTGATCGGCACCCGCCGCCTCTGGGCGCGGCCGGCGACGCTGGCCTTGCTGCTGCTCGGCTCGGTCGCGGCGCTCGCCTGGCTGACCGAGCCGGTGACGGGCACGTCCGTCTGGGCGGCGCTCGCCCGATTCCTCGGCCATGACGTCGTGCCCCGGCCATTGCGCGACGCAGAACTGCTGGACGGCGCGACATGGGCAGCGCTGTGGGCGTGGCTCTGGCCCATCCTGCGCAGCCAGGTCGCGCCCGGCGTCCTCAACACGCTGGTGGTCTCGCAGCTGGCACTGATTGGCATGGCGCTGCTGGCGTTGGCGCTGTTCCCGCTCACCTCGCGCCATTTCGCCGGGCCGCTCGGCCGGCCGCTGGGGCGCGTGCTGCTGGTGGTGATCCGCTCGACGCCGGAGTACATGGCCGCCTATGTGCTGCTGCAGCTGCTCGGCCCCTCAATGCTGCCGGCGGTGATCGCGCTGGCGCTGCACAATGGCGGCATCGTCGGCTTCCTGATGGGCCGGCACGCCGACACGCTCGCGCTCCGCCCGGATGCGCCGCGGGGCATTGACCTCTATGCCTATGAAATCGTGCCCCGGCTGTATGGGCAGTTTCTGGCCTACGCCCTCTATCGCTGGGAGATCATCGTGCGCGAAAGCGCCATCTTCGGCATCCTCGGCGTCCGCACGCTGGGCTACCACGTGGACGCCGCCATCTCGGAACTGCGGCTCGACGTGGCGGTCGTGCTGATCGTCGCCACTGGGGCGTTGTCGATGACGATCGACGCGGCGTCCCGCACGCTGCGGCGGCGGCTGCGCGTGGACGACCGCCCGGTGCGCCTATCGGCCGTCGATGTGCTGGTGGCCGAAACGGCGGAGCCCGCATGCGTGTAGCGTCGCCGGTCGTGAAGGACCTGGTGCTGGTAGGGGCCGGGCACGCGCATGTGGCGGTGCTCCGCCGGTTCGGCATGAAGCCACTGGACGGCGTGCGGCTCACGCTCATCACCCGGGAGGTGGACACGCCGTATTCCGGGATGCTGCCTGGCTTCGTCGCCGGGCATTACACGTTTGACCAGGCGCATATCGACACCGGCCCCTTGGCGCGCTTCGCCGAGGCACGGCTGTATCAGGACGAGGCGGTGGGGCTCGACCTCACGGCTCGGACCGTGCTCTGCCGCGACCGGCCGCCGGTGCCCTACGACCTGCTGTCGCTCGACATCGGCTCCCGGCCCAACACCGGCGGCGTGCCGGGTGCTATGGAGCACGCAATCCCGGTCAAGCCGATTGACGGTTTTATCACCCGCTTCGAGGCGCTGCGGCGGCGCGTGGCCGAGGGACGATCGCGCCATGTCCTGCTGGTCGGCGGCGGCGCGGGCGGGGTGGAGCTATTGCTGTCGATCGAGCGGCGGCTGCGGCAGGATGCGCCCGCGGGAGGGCTGCGCTTCAGCCTGGTGACCGGATCGGCCGACATTCTGCCGGCGTTCCCGCCAGCGTTCCGCGCTCGGTTCCGTTCTATTCTGCGGGAACGCGGCATCGCGGTCCACGCCGGCGCGCAGGTGATTGCGGTCGAGCCGGGCCGGGTCTTGCTTGACGGTCGCGAGCCCTTGAACTGCGACGAGGTGCTGTGGACTACGGAGGCCGCGCCCGCGTCATGGTTCACGGAGACCGGCCTCGCCCTCGACGCGCTCGGG
>JANXVC010000243.1 GCA_025351925.1 Rhodospirillales bacterium
TCCCACCAGTTCCAACGCCTCCTATGCTTACTACCTGCGCGGCCTGAGCTTCTATGAGCAGATTGCCGATATTCAGCGTGACCAGAAGGGCACCGAGCAGGCCATGGTCGCCTTGCAGGATGTCGTGAACCGCTTTCCCGAGAGCGCCTACGCCCGCGATGCCCGGCTGAAGATTGACCTCTGCCGCGACCATCTGGCCGGCAAGGAGATGGAAATCGGCCGCTATTACGAGCGGCAGAAGCTGTATGCCGCGGCGATCGGCCGATTCCAGCGGGTCATCGACGACTATCAGACCACAAACCACGCGCCCGAGGCGCTGCACCGCCTGACCGAGATCTATCTGCTGCTGGGCTTGACCGACCAGGCGAAGCGGACGGCCGCCGTGCTTGGTCACAATTACCCCGGCAGCCGGTGGTATGAGGACAGCTACGACCAGCTTGCCGAGAACGGCATCGCACCGCCGACGCCCGCCACCGAGCGGGCCAACGGGTTCTTTGCCCGTACGCTGGGCAGCGTTTTCTAGCTCCCGCGTGCTGACCGCGTTATCGATCCGCGATGTGGTGCTGATCGAGCGGCTGGATTTGGCGTTCGGCACTGGGCTCACGGTGCTGACCGGAGAGACCGGCGCGGGTAAATCCATCTTGCTGGACAGTCTGGGGCTGGCGCTCGGCGCACGGGCGGACGCCGGCCTGGTCCGGTCCGGCGCGGAGCAGGCCAGCGTAACCGCATGCTTCGCACCGCCACCTGGGCATCCGGCGCTGGACCTGCTGGCCGAGCAGGGCGTCGCGCTCGAAGATGAGATTGTCGTCCGCCGCGTGGTGTCGAAGGACGGCCGCTCGCGCGCAACGATCAACGACCAGCCGGTTGGTGTGGCCCTGCTGCGCCGTGCTGGGTCGTTGCTGGTGGAGGTACAGGGCCAGGGCGACCAAATGGGCCTGGCAGACCCGGCGGTCCATGCGACCCTGCTCGACTCCTACGGCGCCTATAGCCCAGTCCGTTTGGACGCCGGGGCAACCTGGCGCGCCTGGCGGGACGCGAGCGCGACGTTGCAGGCCGCCAGAACCGCAATTGCCGAGGCTCAGCGCGAGGAGGACTGGCTGCGTCACGCGGTAGATGAACTTTCGACACTGGCTCCGGTCGAGGGTGAGGAGGACAGCCTGGCGTCCGAGCGCCAGCGTCTGCAGCAGGGTGAGCGCCGGGCGGAGGCCATCGCGTCCGCCCTCTCAGAGATCGCGCCGACGGACCGACGCAGCGCTGGCCCGGCTGCCTCGTTGCGGAATGCGTCCCGTGCCTTGCAGAAGCTGGTGCCGACAAACCAGCCCGATGCAGACAATCCGGCAGCTCCCGCTCTGGCTGCGCTAGAGCGCGCCGAGGAGGCGCTGGCCGAGGCCGAGACCCTGCTCAGCCGCCTTGCCAACGAGGCCGACACCGACCCGCGTCTGCTGGAGCAGGCGGAGGAGCGCCTGTTCGCGCTGCGCGCCGCCGCCCGCAAGCATGGCACGACTGTGGTCGAACTTCCGGCCCTGCTGGCCAGTCTGCGCAAACGCCTGGCAGCGCTCGATACCGGGTCGGCCGAGATCGCGACGCTGGAGGCGCAGGCCGCCCTCGCCCGCACGGCCTATGCCGCCGCCGCGGCCGCGCTGACCGCGGCGCGCCGGGTCGCCGCCAAGCGCCTGCAAACGGCGGTCACGGACGAGCTGCCGCCGCTCCGGCTCGACAAGGCGCGATTTGTGGTCGAGGTTCAGGCGCTGGACGAGGCCCGCTGGGGCGCCACCGGGGCGGATGCGGTGCGGTTCCTGATCGCCACCAACCCCGGCCAGGCGCCCGGCGCCCTCGACAAGATCGCCTCGGGCGGCGAGCTGTCCCGGCTCATGCTGGCGCTGAAGGTGGTGCTGGTGAGCGGCGGATCGGTGCCGACCCTGGTGTTCGACGAGGTCGATAGCGGCGTGGGGGGTGCCACGGCGGCGGCGGTCGGCGACCGGCTGGCGCGCGTGGCGGACCAGGTGCAGGTCCTGGTTGTCACCCACAGCCCGCAGGTCGCCGCGCGCGGGGCAGCGCACCTCCAGGTCGCAAAGATCGCCGCCAAGAATCGGGCCGAAACCCGCGTGCTAGCGCTCGACCTGCCGGCCCGGCGCGAGGAGATCGCCCGCATGCTGGCCGGCGAGAGCGTGACCGAGGCCGCCCGGGCCGCCGCCGACAGCCTGTTGGGCACTGCGGCATGACTGAGGCCGAAGCCGCTCAGGAACTAGCCACGCTGGCTGTAGAAATCGCCCAGCACGACCAGGCCTACCACGAGCACGACGCGCCATTGATCAGTGACGCGGAGTATGACGCGCTCCGGCAACGCAATGCAGCGATCGAGGCCGAATTCCCGTATCTGATCCGCCCCGACAGCCCCAGCCGGCGCGTGGGCGCGGCGCCCGGCGGCGGCTTTGCCAAGGTGCGCCACCGCGTACCGATGCTCTCCCTCGACAACGCCTTCGCCGCCGCGGACTTCACTGAGTTCTGCGCCCGCATCCGCCGCTTCCTGCACCAGCCGGACGACGCCAGCCTCGCCTTCGTCGCCGAGCCGAAGATCGACGGCCTCTCGATCAACCTGCTTTTTGAAAACGGCCGATTGGTGCGCGGCGCCACACGCGGCGACGGGGCCGAAGGCGAGGACGTGACGGCCAACCTCCGCACCATGGCGACCGTGCCCGACCGCCTGCGCGGCGACGCCCCTGCCCTCATTGAAATCCGCGGCGAGGTCTTCATGACCAAGGCCGACTTCCTGGCGCTTAATGCCGCCCAGGTTGCAGCGGGGCAGAAAGTCTTTGCCAACCCGCGCAACGCCGCCGCCGGCTCGCTGCGTCAGCTCGACCCGGCCATCACCGCCACCCGCCCGCTCTCGCTGTTCGCTTACGCCCTGGGCGACGTGCAGGGCAGCGTTCCCAGCACCCACTCTGGTTATCTGGACCAGCTTCGGGCGTGGGGCTTCGAGGTGAACCCGCTCTCTCGCATGCTCGGCGGCGAGGCCGAAGCGGCGGCGTTCCAGCAGGAGACCGGCCTGGCCCGCGCCGGCCTGGGCTACGACATCGACGGCGTCGTCTATAAGCTGAACGATCTCGCCCTGCAGCGCCGTCTCGGCTTCGTCGGACGTGCCCCCCGCTGGGCCATCGCCTGGAAATTTCCGGCCGAGCAGGCAACCACGACGCTGGAGGACATCCGCATCCAGGTCGGGCGCACCGGCGCGCTGACCCCCGTCGCGTGGCTCGCTGCCGTGAACGTCGGCGGCGTGCTGGTCACCCGCGCCACCCTGCACAACGAGGACGAGATTGCCCGCAAGGACGTCCGGGTCGGCGACACCGTGGTGCTGCAGCGCGCCGGAGACGTGATCCCGCAGATCGTCCATGTCATGCTGGACCGCCGGCCGCTCGGCTCGACGCCATTCGTCCCGCCCGAGACCTGCCCGGCCTGCGGCAGCCTGGCGTTGCGCGCCGCTGGGGAGGTGGTGCGCCGCTGCACTGGCGGCCTGATCTGCCCGGCGCAGACCGTCGAGCGGCTGATCCACTTCGTCTCCCGCGGTGCCTTCGACATCGACGGCCTGGGCGAAAAGAGCATCCAAGAGTTCTTCGACCTCGGCTGGCTGCGTGGCCCTGCCGACATCTTCCGGCTCGAGCAGCACCGCGCCGAGCTGCTGACCCGCGAAGGCTGGAAGGAGAAGTCGGTCAGCAACCTGATGCAGGCGATCGAGACCCGGCGCACGGTCCCGCTCGACCGGTTCATCTTCGCGCTCGGCATCCGGCGCGTCGGCGCGACGAACGCCAAGCTGCTGGCCCGGCACTATACCAGCTACGCCGCCTGGCATACCCAGATGCTCGCAGCCACGACGGTTGGCAGCGACGAACGTCTGGCGCTCGGCAGCATCCTGGGCGTCGGCCCGTCGCTGGCCGACGAACTAACAACTTTCTTCGTTGAGCCGCGCAACCGAGCCGCATTGGATGAACTCGCAGCGTTTCTCACTATTCAGGATGCCGAGCGTCCCGCAACAGCGGATGGCGCGCTCGCCGGCAAGAACCTGGTGTTCACCGGCACGCTCGAAACCATGAGCCGGCCGGAAGCCAAGGCACGGGCGGAGATCCTGGGCGCCCGCGTCACCGACAGCGTCTCGAAGCGGACCGACCTGCTGATCCTCGGCGCCGACGCGGGGTCGAAAGCAAAAAAAGCTGCAGAGCTCGGCGTGGCGACGGTGACAGAGGCGGAGTGGCGGGAGATGGCCGGGTTTTAGCCAAGCGCCGCGCACGCCGCCGCCAGCCAGTCCCGCTCTGTCCTACCTAATCCCGGCCCAACTTCCGCCAGTACCCTCGCATGATAGGCGTCGATCCATCGGCGCTCCTCGGCACTTAGCATCGAGCCCTCAATCAGCCGACGGTCGAACGGGGCGAGCGTGAGTGTCTCGAACTCCAGGAACGGCTTCTTGGCAGCGGGCAAGTCGGCTGCCCGGACCATCAGCAGGTTCTCGAGCCGGATGCCGTAGGCGCCGGGCAGGTAATACCCAGGCTCGTCCGACAGGATCATCCCCGGCGCCAGCGCCACCATGCGGCCGGCGCGCGACAGGCTCGCCGGCCCCTCATGCACCGATAGATAGCTGCCGACGCCGTGCCCGGTGCCGTGGTCGTAGTCAAGCCCCACTTGCCAGAGCGCATGCCGGGCGAAGGCGTCGAGATGCGGGCCGGCGACCCCATGCGGAAACAGCGCCGTCGCCACCGCGATGTGGCCCTGCAGCACGCGGGTGAACCGGTCGCGCAGTTCGGCCGGCGGCGCGTCGGGCCCGGTCCACACGGTACGGGTAATGTCGGTGGTTCCGTCCGGATACTGCGCGCCGCTGTCGATCAGGTAGGCTTCGTTGGCGCGGATCGGCCGGTCCGTCGCCGCCGTGGCGCGATAGTGGATCACCGCGCCGTGCTCTCCCGCGCCGGAGATTGCGGGAAAACTCTCTCCGCGGAAATCCGCAATCTCCTGCCGGAACGCCAGCAGCCGCTCGGCGGCAGCCATCTCGGTCAGCAGCGATCGAGCAGCCTCATCCAGCCAATGCAGGAAACGGCAGACCGCGACCGCGTCCCGCGCATGGGCCGCCCGCGCGCCGGCCTGCTCGGTGGCATTCTTGCATGCCTTAGGAAGCTGGCACGGATCGGCGCCATCGACCACGACTGCTCCCGCCTCGCCGAGTGTCTGGGCGAACCAGACGGGCGAGCCAGCGGCGTCAACCCGCACCCGCTGGCCGGATAACGCTGCCAGCGCTGCCGGCAATACGGCACGGGCTGCTGTAGTCACATCGGGTCCCAGCCAGTCCAGCGTCTCCGGCGGCAGCTTCGCCGGCTCCATGAACAGCGTGGCCGAACCCTCAGACCGCAGCAGCACGAAGCCCAATGCGAAAGGGGTATAGTCAACGTCGCTGCCCCGCAGGTTCAGCAGCCAGGCGAGCGACGCGGGATCGGTGATGACCGCGACGTCCTGCCCGTCCGCCTGCAGCGTTGCCGCCGCCTCGGCGCGCTTTTCGGCGGAAGTTCGTCCGGCATAGGCCAATGGATGCGGCAGTGCGAGCCCAGCAGGCATGGGAGGACGGTCGGTCCAGGCGAGATCGATGGGATTTGGGCTGGCCTGCACCAGCTCCAGCCCAGAGTTGCGATAGCGGTCCAACCCGTCCTGGCTGATTAGCCAAGGGTCATAGCCGATCCGCGTCCCGATCGAGGCATGCGCCTTGAGCCACGCCGGCGGTGGCTGCTCGGTGATGTGGCAGGCCTCGAACAACGTCGCATCCGTCTGCGCGGCGAGCTGCAGCGTATAGCGCCCGTCGGTGAACACGGCCGCACGGTCTGCCAGCACCACGGCCACCCCGGCGCTTCCGGTGAAGCCGGTGAGCCAAGCCAGCCGCTCGGCGCCGGGCGGCACATATTCGCCGAGGTGCTCATCGGCGCGCGGCACGACAAAGCCGTCGAGCCGCTGGTTGGCCAAGACCCGGCGCACGCGCGCCAGACGCTCTGATGAAAGTTCCTTGGTCACTTTATATTCACAATTTCACATAGCTCATTCGATAATCATTCATCTAGCGCATATCAGACAGCGTAACATCGCACGCTGCACCGCAGCATAACGGCCCATATTGGTGTCAGACCACAGAAGCAGCGCATTGGGAGCGCCGGCTCCGATCGTGGTTAGGAAGAGTTTTGAGGATAGTATAATGAACGCCCCGCTTGCCAAGGAGCAGATTGCGCTCCTGATGTCCGATAGCCTGACGTACCGGAGCATGGTCGTCGAGGGCACGGATGGCACCATCGTCGATGCCAATCCTGCCCCGCGCGGCCTTGTCCAGCGTATCAGCAGCTTGGTATCCGCCCTGCTCGCCATACCGCGCCGCCGTGCGGTGCTGGATGAGCTTTCCTCGCTGAGCGACCGCGAATTGGCGGATATCGGCCTGAACCGCGCTGAACTGAGGCATGTGTTCGATCCGCGCTTTGCCGAAACACGCAAGCGCGGCGTCGCGCAGAAGGATTTCAGCCGAACCGCCTCGGCTTAGTTGGATCAGGGCGGGCTGTTCAGTCCGCCCGTCCTGCCCTGCGCAGGACCAAGGTCGTCCAATTCCTCTCACGCCAAATTGCCTCCAGCCGCAGGCCCTGCCGCCGATGCGCTGCAAGCACCATGCGAGCCTGACTTTTAAGTAGGCCAGCCAAAATCGCGGTGCCTCCAGGAGCCAAACCCAGCGACAATTCGCGCGCCATCCGGCACAGCGGACGAGCCAGTATGTTGGCCAATACGAGATCATAAGGCGCGCCTGCCCGAACCGCGCGCCCGTGCCAACCGTTCGCCAACACCGGCCGAACCAGCCGGCCAACACCGTTAGCGGCCGCGTTCTGCCCAGCGACCCGAACCGACCACGGCTCGATATCGGTCGCCAGCACAGGCCGCCGCAGCAGCACTGCCGCCGCCATCGCCAGGATGCCGGACCCGGTCCCTAAATCCAGGATACGTTGCGGACGGCGCCGGGCCACCACCTCCAGCGCGCGCAGGCAGCCGCGCGTCGATCCGTGCTCGCCCGACCCGAACGCCAGCCCGGCATCGAGCATCAGCACCAGGCGACCTGGTGCCACGCTGCCGACCTGATGCGTGCCGCGCACCGCGAACCGCCGGCCCACCAGCTGCTCCGGAAATGCCTCCCAGGTCCGGGCCAACCAGCCCTCCGCCTCCGTCGCCTCCCGGCCTAGTATGGCGGAGACGCCGCTGACCAAGGCGGCGAGCGACAGCGCGTCCTGCAGCCTTGCCTCGTCGGCGCCAGCGTCGCGCACGCCCTCAACCCGCCAGATGCCGCGCGCCTCGTCAGCGAAAAAGAAGCCAACCGTCGTGCATACCGTGCCGAGCGCGGCCTCGTAAACCTCGACCGCCGCGTCCGGCACCTCGACGAACACGGTCTCCAGCGGGACGGCGTGCCGCCTCATGCCTTCTCCACGAACCGATCCAGCAGCCGCTTCTGCCCGGCCTTCTCAAATACGATGTCCAGCCGGTCGTCATCGACCGACAGCACTTCGCCGTAGCCAAACTTCTGGTGGAACACCCGGCTGCCCACTGCAATCGCATCCTGGCGCGCCGGCCGGCCCGGCTGCTCCCAAGCCTCTACGGTGCGGGAGCTTGCTTGGCGCCGCGCCATCAAGGGACCGCTGGTGAACACGCTAGGTGCGGAGATCAGCCGCGCCTCTCGCTGCATTGCCGCCGAACCGCCGCGATTTACATGCTCCTCCGGCAACTCCTCGACAAACCGGCTCGGGATGCTGCTCTGCCAATTGGCATAAATGCGCCGATTGGCGGCATAGCTGACGACGGCCAGTTTGCGAGCGCGGGTCAGGCCGACATAGGCCAGGCGGCGCTCCTCCTCCAGCCCCTTCAGCCCGCCCTCATCAAGCGTGCGCTGGCTGGGAAACAGCCCCTCTTCCCAGCCCGGCAGAAACACCGTGTCGAATTCCAGTCCCTTCGCGCCGTGCAGCGTCATCATGCTGGCGCGGTCGCCCTCAGCGTTCTGCTCGTTCTCCATCACCAGCGACACATGGTCGAGGAACCCGGCCAGCGTCTCGAAATCGGCCAGCGCCCTCACCAGCTCCTTCAGGTTCTCGAGCCGCCCCGGCGCATCCGGCGACTTGTCCTGCTTCCACATCTCGGTATAGCCGCTCTCGTCCAGCATCTTTGCCAGTGTCAGCACGTGGCCGTCGCGCGGCAATTCCTCCCGCCAGCGCGCAAAAGACTGAAACAGCTCCTTCAGCGCAGTCCCGACCCGGCCCCTCAGGCCCCCCGACTGCACCAGGCGCTCGCTGGCCAGCGCCAGGGGGATCTGCTGCTCGCGTGACGCGACGTGCATGGCGCGCATTGCCACCTCGCCGACACCGCGCCGGGGCACGTTGACGATGCGCTCGAACGCCAGGTCGTCCGAGGGTTGATGCAGCACGCGCATATAGGCGATGGCGTCGCGTATCTCGGCGCGCTCATAGAAGCGTAGGCCGCCCACTACCCGGTATGGCAGGCCCAGCGTGATCATCCGCTCCTCGAAGGCGCGGGTCTGGGCACTGGTGCGGACCAGGATCGCCATCTCGGCCAACGGGTGCCCGTCGCGCCGCAGCGCCTCGATGCGGTCGCCGACCATGCGGGCCTCCTCGTCCGAGTCCCACAGGCTGATGACGCTGACCTGCTCGCCGCTCGCGTCGTTGCGTCCAGACCGCAGCGTCTTGCCCAGCCGGCCCTCGTTATTGGCGATCAGCCCGGCGGCGGCACCCAGGATCGGCGCAGTCGAGCGATAGTTGCGTTCGAGCTTGACGATCTGCGCTCCGGGAAAATCTTTCTCGAAGCGCAGGATGTTCTCGACCTCGGCGCCACGCCACGAATAGATCGACTGATCGTCATCCCCGACGCAGCAGATGTTCTTATGCGACTGCGCCAGCAGACGTAGCCACAAGTATTGCACCAGGTTGGTATCCTGATACTCGTCAACCAGGACATACCGGAACATCCGATGATATTGCGCGAGGATATCCGGCTTGGTGCGCAGGATCTCCGTCATGTGCAGCAGCAGGTCGCCGAAGTCCGCGGTGTTGAGCTGCTTCAGCCGCGCCTGATACGCCGTGTACAAGTTACGGGACTGCCCGCCGGCAAAGTCTCCCTCCTCAGCCGCCGTCACCCGGTCAGGTGTGAGGCCACGGTCTTTCCAGCGCTGGATCATTCCCATCAACGCCGGCGGTGCCCAGCGCTTCGGGTCGATATGCGCCGCCTCCATAACCTGTTTCAGCAGGCGTAGCTGATCGTCGGAGTCGAGGATGGTGAACCCGGACGTCAGCCCCACCAACTCCGCATGGCGCCGCAGCATCCGGGCACACAGCGCATGGAAGGTGCCCAGCCACAGCCCCTCTGCCGGCCGGCCCAGGATCGCGCCGACGCGCTCGCGCATCTCCTTCGCCGCCTTGTTGGTGAAGGTCACCGCCAGCACCTGCCCCGGCGCTGCACGACCGGTCAGCAGGATGTGGGCGAACCGCGTGGTCAGCACCCGTGTCTTGCCCGTGCCAGCGCCGGCCAGCACCAGCACGGGCCCGTCTATCGCCTCGACCGCTTGGCGTTGCTCGGGGTTCAGCCGGGCGAGGTAGTCGGTCATGGTGCGGGAAGCGTGACAAGCATGCTTGGCCTATAGAACAGAAGGCAAACGCGGCCAACCCTGCCGCAGGGTCGCCGCCCTCGTCCTGTGCGTTTAGGAGCGGTGCTGCCCCTAGCCGGCCTTCTCGACAGCAGCCGGCCGTGCCTTCACGCCGAGCAGGTGCGCGATGGCATAGGTGAGGTCCGACCGGTTCAGCGTGTAAAAATGGAACTCGTCCACGCCATTCGCCTGCAGCAGGCGGACCTGCTCGGCGGCGACGATGGCAGCGATCATGCGCCGGGTCTCCGGATCGTCTTCGGTGCCCTCGAACATCGTGCCCAGCCACGCAGGCACGCTCGTGCCGCACATGGCGCTGAACTTCGCCGCCTGGGCGTAGTTGGACACTGGCATGATGCCGGGCACGATCGATGCCGTGATCCCGGCCGCCAGCGCGCGGTCCAGGAAACGCAGAAAGATGGTGCCATCGAAAAAGTACTGGGTGATCGCCCGCGTCGCGCCGGCGTCGAGCTTGCGCTTGAGGTTGTCCAAATCATGCTCGGCATTGAGCGCCGACGGATGCGTCTCGGGATACGCCGCCACCGAAACCTCGAAATCCGCCACCCGGCGCAGCCCGGCCACC
>JANXVC010000266.1 GCA_025351925.1 Rhodospirillales bacterium
TACCTATCAGAAGGTCGAGGTGTTCGATCCGACAGTCGGAACTGCCGCAATTCAGGTGCTGACCAATGTTAAATCGGTTGATCTTGGCCTCACCGATCATCCGCTTATCGTTCAAGTATACCCAAATTCGGCTTCAGCCTCAGCATCGACCCCGGCTACAACAACAGCGATGACTGACACGTTGATACTTCAGTTGTCCGAAGACACCTGGCAGGGTGATGCGCAGGCGATAATCACCATTGATGGCCAGCAGATCGGCAGCACGGTGACGGTTACGGCCCTGCACGATCAGGGCACGTCACAGGCCGTGACCCTCACAGGGCAGTGGAAACCCGGCGGGCATGACGTGGGCGTGCAGTTCATTAACGATGCCTATGGCGGCACGCCCACGATGGACCGCAATCTCTATATCAATGAGGTCGCCTTGGACGGACAAGCCTCCACAACCCTGCCTGCCGCCCTATACTCGAACGGCACGTCGCATTTTGTCATTCCCGCCAGCCCACTCGTGCTGCAGTTGTCCGAAGACGCCTACCTCGGCGACGCGCAGTTCGTGGTCGCGGTGGACGGTAAGGTGCTCGGACCTGCGCAATCAGTGACGGCATTACATGCAAACGGGGCCGTGCAGAATTTCGCCTTCGGCCAAACAATGGCAGCTGGGACTCACGACGTCGCCGTCTCATTCCTGAACGATGCTTATGGTGGTACGCCAGCGATGGACCGAAACCTGTATGTCAATGCTATCGACGTGAACGGCACCGCCGTCGCAGGCTCGGCGACAATCCTAATGTCCACTTCGACCCAACACGTTGCAGTTGTTGTAGCAGCGCACCCCTGACGGTCGGCGTGGTTCAAAGCTGGTTGGCTCATGTTGGTGTGTTGGTCGAGTAGCTAGCCTCAATACCGTTCATTTTGTGATCCGGATGGGGGCGGTGACGTCGATCCATGTTGTCGGCTGTGGAGTGCGATTGCGTAGCGGAAAGGTACTCATCTTGCGCTTGACCCCACGCGGCACCTGCCTGCCTCGCGAACTCGCCATGCGTTCCACCAGGATCTCGTCCAGCACGTCCTACATGCAGGGCGAGCCATGCCGCTGGTCCTTCGCTTAGATAGACCACGCAGAGATAATACCAAGCGCCCTGACTGCTGACCGGTCCGAGTGGGCTGGGACGCAAGGCGGAGAACATGGACCCGCGCTACAGAAACCGGTCAATGATCAGGGCGTCTGGTATAAGACCCATCCGCCAGCGCCGTTGCGCGCAGCAAGTGCAGGTTGCTCTTCACCCGCCACAATAGGTCGGCGCCAGTGGCAGCTCCTGCATTCCAGAGTGCGTGCCTGAAGAACTGCCGGTCAGCCAGGCACAGCATGCCGGGCCGGAGCACGTGCACCATGTCAGCATAACGGCCCAGTCTGGTGCCGAACAGCACGTGCGTGCCGTTCTCCACCAGCGCCACGAAACGGGCTTGCGGGAACGAGCCCTCGGCGCGGCTGGCGCCCGGATAGCCGAAAGCAATGTCGTTCTCGGCCGTGTCGGCCACATGCAGACTGGATCCGTCCAGGCTCACCAGCCGCCACATCCGATACTATTGCGAAGCAATCCTCCGGAGGAATGCCCAGCGAAGCTGGGCCTGGCCCCTTGGTGGCGCGCGTCGCCACCGGCTGCACGAACTGCTCGTAGAGCTGGCGCAGCGGCATCTCGCCCAAGCGGCTGTGCGCCTGCGAGATGCCGCTCTTGCCCGCGACCTTGACCGCAGCGGCCACCACAGCCAGCGCAAGCCCTCCGGCAGGCAGCGCAACACCTCGCAGGTGCTGGACTCCATGTAGAACGCCGTCGCGATGACGTAGTAGACCATGGCTTGATACCAAGGCTCACTGATTATGATCTATCGCTCTTTCCGCATGCCTGGAAATGCAGGTCATCCCGAATTTGAATGAGTTCTGGCCAGCGGGCTTTGGTATGAGCTGGCAGGTCGCGCTCACGCTCGCCTTGCCAGTCTCGGCCAGGAACTGCCGCACCCGGTCCAGCGGAAACGTTTTGGCGATCACGCCAAAGCTGATGTGGTCGCTGACACGAACGCCGGGCAGGAACACTCGCCATCGCTGTCGATCGCAAAAAACCCGACCAATGATATAGGGCGCCTGAATGCTTAAATGAACGGTATTGGGGTTAGGTTAAAAGTTTGGCCGATGATGGTGCGCGGCGCTTAGGCTTTGGCGCGCCGTCCCGCCTGGGCTTGCTCCGGGTGCAGAAGGTGCCGCAGCGAGCCGACCAGCGTCGATGGGCGCAGCGTTGCAGTGATCTCGATGCCCGGTATGTGGCGCGCAGCGCCGTGCATGTGCAGCACGAGCAGAACGGCCTCGGCGAACACACTTGCCACAGCGGCACCGGCGATGCCGAGCCCCGGCACGAGCAGCACCGTGAGACCCAAACTCACTAGGGCGCTCAGGCCGAGATAGACGATCTTGCGCGACATGTCGGTGGCCGAGATGAACAGCGAACTGTAGCTCATCTGAGTGAAACCGATTGGGATCGCGATGGCGCGGATCACGACCAGGGTCACAGCGCCCTCGTATTTCGCGCCGTAGAGCAACGGAATGATCCAGTGCGCCGTGCTGATCAGCAGGACCGCGAGCCCGCCGCCAAGGAGTGCCATGGCCGGAACGCCGACATGGAAGGCGGCAACGAAGGTTGGGCGGTCCGCCTCCGCCCAGCGGCAGAGCTTGGCGGCAAGGAACTTCATGTAGATCACGTTCGGGATAAGCGAGAGCGCGGAGAAGATCAGGAACGAGGCGTTGTACTCGGCCGCCGCGGCATTGCCGGCCATCCAAGCGACGAGGACCACGACCCCCTGGAAATAGAGCACGTAGAACACGGTCATAACCGCGTAGGGCGTGGACTCCTTCAGCGTGTCCCGAAGCCCGGGCGCCGACCGGCGCTGCGGGCCGGCTTCGGCGTCAGCCCGGCGCCAGGCGGAGCGCAGCGAGCGAGTGCCGATCACGCTCAAAACGAGGCCGAGCACGCCGTAACCGCCGATGATAGTGACTTCGGTGGGGCCGCCGGAGAGTGTGGCGACCAGAACCACGAGCAGGCGGCCGGCCTGGGTTGCCATCTGCCAAAGCGTCAGCGCGCGGTAGCGGTCCTCCAGCTGAAAGCTGGACGAGCCCAGTTCGACCGCGGTCTGTCCGAATAGGACGAGGATCGAGGCCATGATGATGAAGCCAGTATGGTTCGGCGCGACATTTCCGAAGGCAGCATAAGCGGCGAGACCCACGCAGCTCAGCGACGTCGCGAGCCCGATCAGCTGCGTGACCGGTCGGAACCAGCGGACGGCGTCCTGCCCTTCGGCCCCGAACACGCGCAGCAGGAACCAGTTTACCCCGGCTGAAGCGACCGGGGTGAAGAAGTTGATTGCCGTCAGCAGGGCGGAGAGGCGGCCGAACTCGGCGAGGCCCATGCTGCGCGCGAGCAGGATCTGGCTGAGGAAGGACAATACGGACCCAAGCAGGGTGCCAGTGAACAGCATCGAGATAATGCCGGCGAAGCGGCGGACGCGGGATGATCCCAGCATGGCGCTCAAGCTGCCTGCACAGGGTTAGCCGCCCCGGGCACCAAAGAGATGACCCGGTTCCGCATGGCCGGGCGCGGCGCAGTACGGGTGTGCAGGATTGCGTCGCAATAGGCTTCGACCGGGTCGCGGCCGAAATCGGTAGCGAGGATCGAGGTCTGGGTCGCGCGCGGGTTCATTTCGATCAGATAGGCGTGCCCGGTCGCATTCTCGATCATGAAGTCGAAACCAAGAAGGCCGGAGGCGCCAAGGCGGCGCACGATCCGGAGTGCGGCCTCATTCATCTCGGGGCTGTGCACGAGTTCTACCGTCACCGCGGGGCCGTTCCGAAAACGGGTAGTGCGGACCTCGACGCACGTGGACGCGATGATGTTTCCCCGATCGCTGCAGACAAGGATGTTGGCGGGCCGCCCGGCAATCGCGGACTGGATAGAGATCGCCCGCCCTCGCTGCTTCACCCGGTCCCAAACGGTCCAGCGATCGCGCCGGAGCAGGAATTTCGCGAGGTCCTTAGCGAGCCGGACTGTCCAGGCGGTGCCGCTCATGGCACGCCGCGCCGCCGCGAGGTCCGCGATCTCGATAACGCCGAGGCCTCCCACCGCGCCGTCCATCTTGAGGAAGGCCGGAAAACCGTGCCGGGCGGCCCAGGCCGGCAGGTCGGATCTGGAGGCCAGAGCCATCGAAGCGGGGACGCGGACTCCCTCGTCCCGCGCCAGGTCGAGCAACGCGATGCGGGACTGAAGTTCGGGGCGCGTGACCGCCTCGCCAAGCGAGCGCCGGATGCACACGCGGATCCGCTCGGGGTCACGGCTGACGCGCTCGGCGTGTTCGTAGAGGCGCGTGAGGTGCCAGACCAGGCGGTCATCGCAAGGAATGATGGCGTCGGCGCGCTCGGCCTCGATAGCGCGCGCGAGGCTGCGCAGAGGCGAGGCGTGCTGGAGGGTGTGGGCGTGGTCCGCGCCGACGGCATCGCGGAGCGGCGATGTCGCGTCCGAGATGGCGGCGACGCCGATGCCGCCGTCCT
This sequence comes from Rhodospirillales bacterium, assembly GCA_025351925.1. Taxonomy (GTDB): domain Bacteria; phylum Pseudomonadota; class Alphaproteobacteria; order Acetobacterales; family Acetobacteraceae; genus CAHJXG01. Next base: position 4,592 of record JANXVC010000266.1, read on the forward strand.
GGAACACTCGGGCCAGCTTGGCAGGCCAGGCCCAGTCGGTGGAGGTGGCGAAGATGACGCGGGACGGCGTGCTCATGTCATGCAGCCTTCTGGGCTGAATGACCGGTGCCGCGCTGGGCTACAAGGTGGCGGGCCGCGTCATAGAGACGAGACGGCAGGACGTTGCGTCCGAACAGGAGGGCGATTTGGTGCAGGGGCAGCGCGCCGGTGAGCAGAGCGCGGCCCATGAGTGCGACGGAGCGGGCCGGCGCCTTTTCCCACAACCGGCCGGACAGGAAGCGGACCTCGCCGGCAAGTAGCACGCGCTCAGGCACGAGCGGAGCGGCGCGCTCGCGGAACCGGCGCACGATCTCGGTCCATGTCGCCAAGTCGTCGGCAACGCTGGCGCGGTCCGGCGCGGACTCATTGCGCCACACCGTCAGGGCCTCGTCGATGAGACGGTACTCGGCGCCGGCCGCCCCGCACTCGATGAAGAACAAGTGGTCTTCGAGCTGACGCATGTCCTCGTGGAAGCGAACGCGGGCGGCGAGCGCGCGGGAGAGGAAGAAGGCGCTGGTCTGGGCGAAGCCGCCCTCGAGATACAGGAATTCGGCAAAGCTGCTGCCTGGTCCTGGGCCGCGCAGAGGGCGGACGATCTCCCGCCCGCCATCGAGCAGCACGCGGGTTTTGGTTGTGCAGAAGACGAGGTCGGGGTTTGGGGCGGCGAGGGCGGTCTCGGTTTGACGCGCCAGCTTGGCGGGGAGCCAGGTGTCATCGGAATCAAGGAAGGCGGCGAAGCGCCCGCGTGCCGCCGCGATCCCGGCGTTGCGCGCAGCGCCTGGGCCTTGGTTGACCGGCTGGCGCAACAAGCGGATGCGGGGATCGCCGGCATAGGGCGCGATCCCAGCATGCAAGTCGTCCGGAGAGGCGTCGTCCACTACCACGACCTCGAAATCCTGCATGGTCTGCTGCAGGACGGAGTCGATCGCTCGGCCGATCGTGTGCACGCGGTTATAATACGGAATGATCACGCTGACGGTCGGGCTCATCGAGCGACGCCTGCTATCAAGGGAATGCGGGAAGCGCTGAGTGACGCTGCGCGATACAGCACGTTGATACGCACGAGCATGGCGACGAGGAAGACGGTCAGCAACTCGTTGCCGATCCAAAGCCATGTTTCGGAGTAATTGGCCACGAGATCAAAGGTGAGGAAGGCAAGCGGCCAGGCGCAGAGCGGGTCGCGCCCGTGCCGGACCAGCCAGGTGAGGCGAGCGGCGAAAACGAGGATTGCCGCGGCGAATAGCGCCAGGCCGACGAAGCCGAGTTCCAGCCCAAGCTGGATAAAGCCGTTATGGGCATGCGGCACACCGAGATGCGAGGTGGACCAGAACACCGCGCCGGGGCTGTTTTCGCCGACCCAGAAGGCGCCCAGTCCGTAGCCCGCGACAGGACGCAGAAGCATCATCTTGGCCGAGAACGCCCAGACTAGGGTGCGGCCCGACAGATTTGCGTCCTTGCCCAACATTTCCGCGACCATCCCGGAGTTGGCCGCCACGAACCCGGCCGCCAGCAGGGCCAGACTGGCAAGCAAGGGCAGGAGCGCGAGGACCGCCCCGCTTGCGCGCCGGACCGTGCGGCCAAACGCCAGCGTCGCCAGCGCCAGCCCGAGCACCGGGATCACCGAGGTCGAGTACGCCAGCGTCATGCAGCCCGTGGCCAAGCCCATCGCCGCGACCGCCAGCATCCGCGCGGACCGCTTCAGCGATCCCAACGCCAGCAACCCGCAGCCGGCCAGGAACACGATCGCGGCAAAGCTGGCGATGCCGTTCTTATGCGCGGTTACGCCCCGGAGCCGCCCCTCGAAGTCCAGGCCGAGCGAGGGCGCTGCAACGGCAAGCAGCAGCGACAGGCCGAGCGTGGCCAAGCCGGCCCAGCACAGCAGGACCAGGAGGCGGCGTAGATCGAAACGAAGCCCGAAATAAAGCCCCATGCCGACTGTCCCAAACAGGGCCACAGCCCGGCGCAGCGTGACCTCGGGATTCACCGACCATGAAGCGGAAGCGACAGTCCAGAGCAGCAGGAGCAGCATCGGCCCGCCCAGGAACATCAGCGCGCGCGCCCGCTCGCGGCTGACAAGCAGAGCGGCGAAGCTCGCATACATGCCGAGGAGGATGACTTGCTTGAGCTGGTCACCGGTGTTGGAGACCGCTTTCAGCATATCAACCGGGTTGAGCGACTCGGCACCCTGTGGCTGGTCGCCGACGACAAAGGGCAGCGAGACGAACACCAGCAGCGCGAGCAGCGTGAAGCACCACTCGGCGCGTCCGGCCCCGGTCCGCCGGGCTGGCTGCACGCGCCCAACGTCCATCCCGATAACGGCGGTCACCAGGCTCGCCCTACTTGCTCGCCCTAGCGCGGCGAGGGGTCGTATCGGCGACGATCTCGACCGCATCCCCGGTCTGCAGCTTGGTGTTGGTCGTCGCGGCGATGGCCACGGTCTCCCCGTCCACCTGGCGCCGGATCGTGACCTTGGCGATCACGTCGCTCTGGCGCGGCCGGTCCGTCACTTCCCTGCCGAGCCGGTCGCGCGCCGACTCCATCCGGAAGCGCACCTTGCCGGCCTCGGCCACGGAGTCGGTCAACGTCTGGAGCAACCTGGTCCGTCGGTGGTCGTCGAAGATTTCCAGGTTGCGGGTGCGCTCCTGCAGTTCCTTGCGCGCCTGGGCGGCGCGGACGCGCACCTCGAGCAGCTGTCCCTGCGTCATGCTGAGCGCGCGATCGGCGTCTTCTGAACGATACATCGTGCCAACGCCTTTGCCGACCAGGTCACGGGCGCGACTGGCGCCCTGGGAGGCAACATCGAAACTCAGCTGATGCTGCTGTTCACTAGCCTCGAGCGCCGTCAACTCGCCGCGGGCGGCGATCACCATTTGCTCCAAATGCGCCTTCTCGCGCGCATCGGCGTCGTGATCGGCAAGGAGCTGCGCCGTCTCGATCGCAATAATCCGTGCCCGGATGGTAGGGTCGACGGAGTTGTCCGTCGCCTCGGGCTTGACCTCCTGCGCGCCGGACAGCTCCGCCTCGAGGCGCGCGATGCGTACCTGCTGGCGCGTATATTCGACGGCCGCCTCGCCGAGCTGAGCCCGCGCCTCCGAAAGCTGCGCGCTAGTCACGCGGGGCTCGTTCTGCGTCAGGTCGAACTCGCCCGCAAGCGCAATGGCGTTGCCGACGGTCATGTTCGGCCGGTAATGGAACTCGCCGGGGCGCAGCACGTCGCCGCTGACGTAAATCGGACCATATTCAACGACGGCGACGATCACATCGGGATGCTGGACGACGTTGCGGCTGGCGAGCATGTCTTGCATATGCTGCTTGAGGTCGTTGAGCGGATGGTGGGCAGCGTCCACCTGGCCCAGCACCGGATAGGCGATCTTGCCATCGGTGCTGACGGTAACCCGCCGGTTGAGCACGGGGGCGCTGGAAACGGTAATGTCCAGCACGTCGCCGGGTCGGGGGGTATAGTCGGCCGCGTGGGACGGGATAGAAACGACTGCGGCGGCGATCGGGGCGGTGAAGCGCAGCCAGGTCTTGAAGCTCATCTCAATTCTCCTGCGCGTGGCCGCCATAGGCCCGGCCATAAACTTCGGCGTCGGCGTAGGAATAGCGAGCCAGCTTGCGGACATTCACGCGCGATAAAGTCACGCCAGCGATGCGCCCGCCGCTCTCCGATATCCGCCGGAGGGCCTGGTTCAACGCCATCCAACTCGTCTTGCTCCAGCGCGCGATGACGACCGTGTAGTCGGCGGAAGCAGCCAGTAGACGGGCGTCGCCGACCGACAGGATCGGAGGTGAGTCGATCAGTACGAGATCGAACGCCGCGCGCCAGTCGTCGAGCTTCTCGCGGAACGCGGCGGAGGTGAGGACCTTGAGCGGGTTGCGCACCGGCTCGCCCGCGGTGAGGACATGTACGCCGGTAGCCGGGTCGCGCTGGATCATGTCGCCCACACGGACACCCTCGCAGAAGCAGGTTGTAAGGCCGGGCGCGCGCGCAAGCCCGAATGTCCGGTGCAGGCTGGGCGAGCGCAGGTCAGCATCGACCAGCAGCACCTTGCGCCCTGCCCCAGCCAGCGAGCCGGCCAGCGCCGCGATCGTGGTGGACTTGCCCTCTTCAGGCAGGGCCGAGGTGAACAGCAGCACGGCCCCGCCCTCTGCTTGCCGCCTTGGCAGCGTCGCCAGCGTGGCCTGCAGCGTGTCGACAGAGTGATCGAAGGCGAGACCGCGCTCGGTCGCAAGCCGATAGGCCGGAATCAGGCCGAGCGCCCGCACGCCGCGGCGGCTCACCTCTTCAGTGCTGAGCACGGTCTGTTGCGCGCGGTATTCGCCGAATAGCACGGCCGTAAGCGCGGCGCCGAGTGCCGCGAGCAGGCTGATGCCGGCGATCAGGGCCGCGTTCGGCGAGGACGGCTCCTCCGGCACGGCGGCTGCGGAGGTGACGGAGGTCTTCATGATTTGGAAGCCCGACCGCTCCGCAAGGCTCATGCGCGACAGGAACGTCTCATCATTGGCCGAAAAGGTGGCGAGCGCATTGGCAGCTTGTGCGGCGAGGGTGGGATCAGAGGAGGTGAACGCGACGCTGACCAGGGTCGAGCGCCCAATCCGCTCGACACGGAAACCGCCGCGCAGGCGAGCCGCCGCTGCATCGGCCGAGTTCTGGGTCCGCGGCTGCAGCGCTGGCGTGGCAGTGCGGCCGAGCAGACCGGCGGCAAATCGGCGCAGTCTGCCCAGGCTGGAGGGACTGGCCGGCGGAGCAGAGGCAAACTCGGTCTGCCCCTCTTCCGCCAGCGTCGCCGCCACCTGGCGCATCGCCTCAGGGGACTTCATCAGCTCGATAGCACCGTCGATGTCCGGCTCGCCGCGGGAGGGATCGCGGCCGGGATCGACCGTAGCCAGCTCGGGGTGGCGGAACCCGACGATCAGGGTAGCGTGGGTGGTGAAGCGCTCCGGCAGGATAAGTAGCGAGAAAAGCCCGATCGCCAGCACCGGCAGGAACACGAGGAGCAACAGCCAGCCCCGGCGCCAAAGCATGCGCACAGCCCGCTCCATGCTCGCTCGCGGGTCCGGTGGCAGTGGCGACGCGTCGTCCGGAACTGGCAAGGTGGGCTGATAAGGCATCAGCGGATCTCCGTGACGGTAGGCCGGCTCGTCAGGCGCATGGAAATCGGAGCTTGCAGTTGCAGGACGGCGGTGGCGCAGGCCTCGCAGGGCTCGATGCGCGCTGCGGTTTGGATAGTGATCGCCTGCGGGCCCAATTGGGACCAGCCGACGAGCGCGGTCGGTCGGCCATTCCGTCCGAATGCCAGCACCATCGCGTGTCGCCCGGCCGGAGCGACACGTCCGATCAAGGTCAGCCCGTGCAGCCTGTCCAGCAGGCCGTGCAGCGCGTGGTAGACAGGCTTTGGTGCGCCGGCTTTGGTCAGCAGGCCGAAATTGGCCTCTTTCTCGCCCGGAAGGTCAGCGTCGTCCTGCCAATCGTAAACGATGGTGACCGGGACGCCTGAGAGTAGGTTTAGCAAATAGAGGCGGACCACGCCATTGGCCTGTCTGTCCTGGGTCCAGGCACCGCCCCAAGACGAGTAGCCCCACTCGCTGCTGACGCGTGGGAGACAATCCCGCCGAGCGCCGCAAGCCATCCGGCGGAGCCTGGACCAGTCGGCGAGCACGTCGTCCGGCGCGCGGTCGCGGTAGGGATGAACGCTGACCCCATCGAAGCAAGCGTCACGATCGGCCGCGAGAAAGCGATTCAGCAGCCTCCAGGCAAAGCCCGACGCAGCCGGCCCGATTACCGGCGCGTTCGGACTCGCCCCGCGCACGTTGTGGCAGGCCTCGATGGCAAAGCCGACATAGGCGTCGAGATCGACGGGGCTGCCGAAATTCAGATCCGGTTCGTTCCAGACTTCCCAGATCACGTTCGCGCCGAAGTGCGCCGCAGCAGCGGCGGCGAAGCGCATGAAGGCGGCGCGCGCGTCGCCATCACGCGGCGGGGCGAAAGCGCGCGAAGGCGAATTCTCGCCGGCGACAGGCGCGGCGTAGAGCGGGTTGGAATAGGCGAGAATCAGCAGCGGCGTGAGCCCGGCGGCTTGCGCGTCGGCGACGAAGGCTTCATAGCGGGCCCAGTCATAGCGGCCGGGTTGCCGCTCGACCTGCGCCCAAAGCAAATCGGTTCGCACGATGCGGAAGCCGAATCCGGCGATGGCCCGCAGCTCCTGCGCATGGTCCGCGGTGAAATGCACGTTCACGCCCAGGCCGCTCGGGACCGCGGCGCCGCCCACGACCCGCGCAAGCCGCTCGGACGAGGTCTGCGCCGACAGCGCGGCCGGGGCGGAGCCCGCCAGGATAACCACTCCGGTTATGGCCATCAGAGGCAGCAACAGGCGCGGTATCATCAGCTTGGCATGCCGGCGGTCACGCAAGTGGTCGCGTAGAGCGCCGCGTGGGCAGCGAGCTGACCGTCGATGGAGAAATGTTTGCGGGCGCGCACGATGGCCTGGGCACCGAGCCGCGCCCGCAATGCTGCATCGGCGAGCAGGTGCGCGATCCGCTCAGCATATGCTTGAGCATCTTTGGTTGGCACGAGATAGCCGGTCACGCCGTCGATCACCAGCTCGTCCGTGCCGGGCACGTCCGAGGCGACGACAGGAATGCCGCGATGCATCGCCTCAAGGACCGAAACGGGCAGCCCCTCCCATAACGAAGGCAGCAGCAAGATCCGCGCCTGCGCCAGTGCTGCGAGCGCGTCCGCATGGTCGAGTGCCCCGAGGAAAGTGACCTGCTCCTGCAAACCCGCGCGCTCGACTTGGCTGCGCAGTGCAGGCTCGAAATCACCGGAGCCGATGATGCAGAGCGACGGCCGGGCGGGTCGCAGCGCCTCAAGGATGTTTGGCAGAATGGATGGGTTTTTCTGGAAGTGCAGGCGGCCAAGGAAAGCAATGTCGAAGGTGCGGGCCTGCGGCACGGGTGGCACCGGCGCGGCACCGTTATGGATGACCCGGGTCACCGCGCCGCGCGGCAGCAGCCGGTCCTTCGCGGCCCGGTCGGCGTCATGCTGCGAGACGAACACGGTGACATCGGCACGGCTAATGCAGAACCGTTCGGCGGCCATCGCGAGATGGCGCAGCCCGGCGAGCTTGTCGCCGTAGTGGAAGCCATGAACCGTATAGACTAGGCCGGCATGGGATGCGCCCGGCAACAGGGACGCCGGCAGTCCGGCGCGTGCGGCATGAGCATGCACCACCGTGCCGGGGTGCGCACGCAGATACGAACGGAGCGCGCGAGTGACCCGCACTGTGTTGCGGCGGCTGGTGAAGTCGAGCGGGAGAATGGGCAATCCCTGCTTCGCCGCCTGATCCAGGATGTAGGACCCGCCCTGGCTCCCAACTGTCACGCTCAGGCCGCGCTCGGCGAGCCCACGCGCGAGCTGCAGCACGATCGTGCTGCCGCCGCCGGCGAGGCCGTCTCCCACAAGGTGCAGCACGTTTCGGCGCGCGGTGCCGGCGGCCAAGCGGTTGCTCATCCGACCAATTCCTTCGCCTCGGCACGGGCGCAGGTTTCCTGCTCGGCCATCTCGCGAGTGACGCTGGCGACGAAGCGACGGAAGGTTTCTTTGAAGTTTTGCTTCGAGAACCCGGCGGCGTGGGCCGCGATCACCTCGGGGTCGAACGAGTGCTCGACCCGCTCGAAGGCAAGCACGGCCTCAGCGAGCGACTCGGGCGTCTGTTCGGGGAAGAGCAGGCCGGTGCGGCCCGGCACCACCGTCTCCAGCACGCCGCCGCAGCCGAAGGCGATCACCGGCGTTCCGGACGCCATCGCTTCGAGCGGGACGATCCCGAAATCCTCGTCGGCGGTGAACACCAGCGCGCGGCAGCGCGCGTAGTGGTCTCGCAACGTCGCATCATCGACGCGGTTGAGGAAGGTGATGTTCGGGCCAGCCAGTTTGCCGAGCTCGGCGCGCTGCTTGCCTTCGCCGATGACGACCAGGCGCTTGCCGAGCTGGTTGAAGGCGCGGATCGCGAGCCCGACCTGCTTGTATGGGATCAGCTGGCCAATGCAGAGGTAGAAATCCTCGGTCGCCACCCGGGCGGGTAAGCCGAACCGCTCCAAATCAACCGGAGGTGTTATGACCATGGCCTCACGTCGGTAATATTTGCGGATGCGCCGCGCGACATTGTGCGAGTTGGCCACGAAATGGTCCACCCGGGCGGCCGAGGTCACGTCCCATTGCCGGATGCGGTGCAGCAGCCCCGCCATCAACCAGCGCTTCAGGCCGGAGAGACCTTCGCGGTATTCCTGATACATGCTCCAGACATACCGCATCGGAGTGTGGCAGTAGCAAATATGCAGCGCATCCGGGCGGGTCAGCACGCCCTTGGCCGGGCCGGACTCGCTGCTGATCACCAGATCGTAGGCGCGCAGATCGAGCTGCTCGAGCGCGAAGGGCATCAATGGCAGGTAAGACTGATAGAAACGGCGGGCTCCCGGCAGCTTGCCGATCAGCGTGGTCTGAACGCGGTGCCGGCGGATCGTCTCGGACACACGGTCTGGCGCGTAGACATGGGTGAAGATGTCTGCGTCGGGGTAGAGCTCGCACAGTGCCTCAAGCACGCGCTCTCCGCCCCGCATGTTTACCAGCCAGTAATGGACAATCGCGACCCGCATAGTTTGCGCTCCCTTTTGGACGAGCTGGGCTTGCATCAGCAGGCCCCTTCCTGGCGGAGCACGGCGCTGACCGTGCGAAGTAGGATGCGGATGTCGTTCCCCGCGCTAAGTTCGCCGACGTAGCGGCAGTCCAGCGACACGCGGCGATCGTAAGTGGTCCCGCTGCGCCCGCTGATCTGCCACAGCCCAGTGATGCCAGGCCGCACCGCCTTGTATGCTTCTGCGCCGCCCAGCGCCTTGTACCACTTTTGCATTTCGCCTTCCGTAACGGGACGCGGGCCGACAAGGCTCATATCGCCGCGCAGCACGTTCCACAGCTGCGGCAGTTCGTCGAGCGACGTCGCGCGCAGGATGCGGCCCACGCGGGAGATGCGGGGATCGTTTCTGAGCTTGTGCGAGGCGGCCCACTCGTCACGGGCTTGCGGGTCACGCTCGAGCAGCTCGCGGAGGACGATGTCCGCGTTCGTGCACATTGAGCGGAACTTAAGGCAAAAGAATGTCTCGCCGCCGCGACCGACCCGGCGCTGACGATACAATACTGGCGCCCGCGGAGCGAAGACGAGCTGAGCCAAGGTGATGCCGGCGAAAAGCGGGGCCAGGAAGGCCAGGAGCAGCGCCGAAAACATCATGTCGAAGGCCCGCTTCCAGAGCGGGTCCGTCGAATTGGTTGCACTGCTGCCGACCCAGCTCGGGCCGTAAGGGGTCTGGTTCGGTCGGGAGAACAAACTCTCATTGTCTGCATCGATATCAAGCGGCATCATTCAATCCTTTGCCAATCCCGATGCCGAATTGGCTAGTCTGGTTGTCTCACCCACAGCATCATATTCAATTCTTGATTGATGAAGCGTTGATGATGGCTGTATAACCGATTGTGTTTACGTAGAAAGTCGAATTTTTGCGTATCACCCATGTGATTTTTCGCAGTTGCGAAGAAATTACGTCGATCCATATTTCCAATATAGCCACATTTCATTACGCTATTAATTTGAATAACTCTGTTGACTGAGACCCCGTTTTGAAAGGTTGGCTTGGCTGACGTGACGGACTGATCGGGGCCGTCCTAGCAGCGTTCCAGAAGGTTTCCCCTTCCTGGAGCTTGCCATGTGGACGCCTGAGGATCGCGCGTTGGTCGGAGACTACGG
>JANXVC010000302.1 GCA_025351925.1 Rhodospirillales bacterium
GCGTCGCCCCGGCGGCGAAGGTCGCGACCGCCGCGTCCACGCCGCCGGCGATCACCGGAGTGCCGGCAACCAGGCCGGTGCGCCCAGCCCACTCGGCCTGTAGCGTGCCGACCTCGGCGCTCGACTCCACCAAACGCTCCGGCATCATCGCGCGCGGGATGCCGAGCAGCCCCAGCATCTCAGCGGACCAGGCGCGGGCGCGCATGTCATAGACGCCGCCGATGTTGCCGGCGGATGAGTGATCCACCGCCAGCGCCCCGGTCAGCGCGTGCGCCACATAGGCGTTGGGCGGCAGCAAGTGCCGCGTGCGCGACCAGACCTCCGGGCGATGCCGCCGCAGCCACAGCATCTTGGTGTAGCCGTAGTAGCTATCGACGCCGTTGCCGGTGATGTCGAGCAACCGCTCCTGGTCGATGCTGGCGCGCACCCAGGCGACCTCCTCCTCGGCCCGGCGGTCCATCCAGATTAGGCACGGATGTAGCGGCTGCATCGCCGCGTCCACCGGAATGCCGGAACCCCCGTATAGGCTGCTGACGCACAACGCCGCAACGTCGCCGGGCGGGATCGCCTGCTGCTCTGCCTGGGCCATGCAGCCGGCGATGCAGGCGACCACGGCGTGCAGCCACACCGCCGCGTCCTGCTCGGCCCAGAGCGGGCGCGGCGTATCGGGCTGGTAGCCGTGCGAATGCTGGGCGGCAATGCGGCCATTGGCTGCATCGATCAGCAGGGCTTTGGTGCTCTGCGTGCCGATATCGACGCCGAGGACATAGGGCATGCCGGGCTATGCCGCCGTCTGCGGTGGTATGGCGGCGCCGCTCGCCGTGGATAACCTCGTCAGCATCTGTCCCGTCTCCCAAACGCGGTGGCACTATCACAACACCATCCCGCCGAGCCACCTGCTACAGTTATTTTGACCGCTGCCGCATCCCGCTTCGGAGGCTCCGCCATGCCCGCGATCGCCGCGCTCGACGCCGGCTACTACCGCATCCCGCTGCCGGTCCCGCTCAGCGACAGCATGCACGGCAACATGCTGGCGTTCGAGCTCAACACGGTGCGCCTGCGCGATGCCGACGGGGCGGAGGGCACCGGCTACACTTTTACTTGCGGCCGCAACGGCGCCGCCATCGACGCCATCCTGCGGCGCGACGTGCCGGAACAGCTTATCGGCCAGGACGCTGACCTGATCGAGCACCTCTGGCAGCGCATCTGGTGGGGCCAGCACTATGGCGGGCGCGGCGGCCCGGCCGTGCTGGCGCAATCGGCGCTCGACATGGCGCTATGGGATTTGAAGGCGCGGCGGCTGGGCGAGCCGCTCTGGCGCCTGCTTGGCGGCTTCGACCCGCGCGTGCCGTGCTACGCCGGCGGCATCGACCTCGACCTGCCGCTCGACGCCTTGCTGCAGCAGACCGACGACAATCTCGGGCGCGGGTTCCGCGCCATCAAGATGAAGGTGGGCCGGCCCCGGCTGGCCGAGGACATCGCGCGGGTTCGGGCGATTCGCGAGCATTTGGGCGACGGCTTTCCGTTGATGGCCGACGCCAACATGAAATGGAGCGCCGACGAGGCGATCCGCGCCGCCCGCGCCTTCCAGCCCTACGACCTGACATGGCTGGAGGAGCCGGTCGTGCCGGACGACATGCCCGGTCAGGCGCGCGTGGTGGCGCAGGGCGGCGTCCCAATCGCGTCCGGCGAGAACCTGCGCACGCTGTGGGACTTCGCACGGCTGATCGAGCTGGGCGGCGTGACCTTCCCGGAGCCGGACGTGACCAACTGCGGCGGCATTACCCCGTTCATCAAGATCGCGCACCTGGCGGAGGCGCATAACCTGCCGGTTACCTCGCACGGCGCGCACGACGTCACGGTGCATCTGCTGGCAGCGCTCCCCAACCGGTCCTATTTGGAGGCGCACGGCTTCGGCCTAGACCGCTTCGTCGCCGAGCCGCTGCAGATCGAGGACGGCTTCGCCCTCGCTCCCGACCGGCCGGGCCACGGGATCACGTTTGACTGGGCGGCGCTGGAGCGGGTGCGGGATGCCGGCCTGTGAAGTAGCAAGCGGGGCGATACGAAAGGATTGCGGGATGGATGGCATGGTCACTGCCGGCGGGGTGCCGGAGCTGGACTTCGACCCGTTCTCCCGCGGGTTCCTCGAAGACCCGTTCCCCGATCACGCGCGGCTGCGCGACGCTGGGCCAGTCGCCTGGCTGCGGCAGTACGGCGTCTATGCGGTCGGCCGCCATGCCGAGGCCCGGGCGGTGCTGCAGGATTGGGAGGCGTTCTCTTCGGCGGCCGGCGTGGGCCTGGCCGACTTCCGGCGCGAGAAGCCGTGGCGGCTGGCGAGCCTGGTGCTGGAGACCGACCCGCCGATGCACGGCCGCAGCCGCCGCGTGCTGTCGCGCGTGCTTTCGGCCGGCGTCGTCAACGCGCTGCGCACGCGTTTCCAGCGGGATGCCGACGAGATGGTGGTCGCACTGCTCGCCCGCGGCACGTTCGACGCCGTGCCCGACCTGGCCGAGGCCTATCCGCTGCGGGTGTTCCCCGACGCGGTGGGTATGCCGAGGGAGAACCGGCGTTATCTGCTGCCGTATGGGAACATGGTGTTCAACTCGTTTGGTCCGCGCAACGCGCTGTTTGAGGACGCCGTGCTGGACGCCGCCCGGGTGCTGGAGTGGGTGCAGGCGCAGTCGCAGCGCGAGAACCTGACCGCTACTGGCTTTGGCGCCGAGATCCACGCCGCCGCCGATGCGGGCGAGCTGACGCATGAGGAGGCGCCGATGGTCGTGCGGTCGCTGCTCACCGCCGGGGTGGACACGACGGTGAGCGGCCTCGGCGCGGCTTTGTTCTGTCTCGCGACGCACCCTGAGCAATTCCAGGCGCTACGGGCCGACCCGACCCTGGCCCGGGCCGCGTTCGAGGAGGCGGTGCGGTTCGAGACACCCGTACAGACCTTCTTCCGCACCACGACCCGGCCGGTCGAGCTGGGCGGCACGACGTTGGACGAGGAGCGCAAGGTGCTGGTGTTCATGGGCGCGGCCAACCGCGACCCGCGACGGTGGAAGCGGCCGGACGACTACGACATCCGCCGTCCGACCGCCGGGCATGTCGGCTGGGGCGTCGGCATCCACGCCTGCGTCGGCATGCTGCTCGCCCGGCTGGAGGGCGAGTGCGTGCTGACGGCGCTGGCGCAGCGGGTGGGCTCGATCGAGCTGGCCGGCGAGCCGGTCCGGCGCTGTAATAACATTCGACGCGGACTGGCCAGCCTGCCGCTGCGCCTTACGCCCAGAGCGGGCTAGCCCGGCACTTCCTCCGCCAGCTTCAGCATCTTGGCCGCGAGCGGCGTCTTTTCCGCGTATTGCTTCCACGCGGAGCCGCGGGCGACCGCCTGCCAGCGGTCCACCGTCGCGTCCTCCATCGGATGCACCGCAACCCCGGACGCCGCAAAGACGCGCGCCATCTCGCTGTCGTCCGACTGGGCACCGGCGAGGTTGAACGGTACCATCTCCTCGCCAACCGCCAGCATGGCCTCCTGCTGCGGGCGGGTCAGGGTGTCCCAGACGGCCTTGGACACCATGATCGGCTCCAGGATGAAAAAGAAGCTGCGCCGGCCCGGCGTCGTCAAATGCTTGCAGGTCTCCTGCAGCTTGAACGACAGGAAGCTGCTGGAGCTCGTGCAGGCCGCGTCCATCACCCCGGTGGACATGCCGATATACACCTCGTTCGACGGCATCGAGGACACCGAGGCGCCGGCCGCCTTGAACATCTCATCCATCTCGCGGGAGCCGCCGCGAATTTTCATGCCGCGGGCGTCGGCGGGCTCGATCAGCGGCTGGGTGCGCGACGCCATGCCGCCCGACTGCCACATCCAGCTCACCAGCATGATGCCGCGCTGCTCCAGCAGGCCGACGAGCTCGCGGCCGACCGGGCTGGTGCGCCAGTTGTAGCCCTGGGCGTAGCTGGTCACCAGCGCCGGCATGAAGGAGATGTTCATCTCGTGAATCTCGCCGCCCGCATAGGTGAGCGGCACGAGGGCCAGGTCCAATGCTCCTTTGCGCAGGCCGCTGATCTGCGCGAAGGTCTTGGTCAGTGAGCCGTTCGGATAGATCTCGAACTGCAGCTCGCCCTCGGTGCGGCTGCCGACTTGGGCCGCGAAGCGGCGGCACATCCGGTCGCGGAAGTCCCCAGCGTCGCCGGAACTGGCGGGGAACTGATGCGAGATGCGCAGCGTGCGCGGCGCCGCCTGGGCACGGCCGATCAGGGCCGGCAGGGCGAGGGCGCCGAGCGCTGCGCGCCGGGTCAGCGTGATGGGCATGGAGTCCTCCAGGTTTCGCCCCGCTCGGCTGGCGGGTTTGCGGCTTCATGCTACGCTGCCGGACGGGGGGACGCCACAACATGGAAATCAAGCCAATCGCGGGCGCGCTGGGTGCCGAGATCCTCGGGATCGACCTTACGTCCCGGCTCGACGGTGCGACGGTCGCCGCCATCCGCCAGGCGCTGCTGGATCATCTGGTGGTGTTCTTCCGCGACCAGGACCTGACGCCCGCCATGTTCCGTGACGTCGTCGGGCGGTTCGGCACGCCGGTCGAATACCCTTTCGTCCGCGGCCTGGATGGCTTTCCCGAGATCATCCAGGTGCTGAAGCGCGAGGACGAGCGCAGCAATTTCGGCGGCATCTGGCACAGCGATACCTCCTATCTGGACGAGCCGCCGATGGGCAGTGTGCTGCTGGCGCGCGAGCTGCCGCCCTATGGCGGGGACACGCTGTTCGCCAACCAGTATTTGGCGTTCGAGGCGCTGTCGAACGGATTGCGGCGCACGCTGGAGACGCTGCACGGCGTCAACACCTCGGCCAAGGCGGACGTGACCCGGACGCGGGAGGACCGGGTAAAGGATAGCGGCACGGCGGCCCGGGACTATGCGGCCGAGCACCCGGTGGTGCGCACCCATCCCGAGACCGGGCGCCGGGCGCTGTATGTGAACATCGCGCACACCGCCCGCTTCGCCGGCTGGACCGAGGAGGAGAGCGCGCCGCTGCTGCAGTATTTATTTGCGCACCAGGTGAAGCCGGAGTTTACCTGCCGCTTCCGCTGGGCGCCGAACTCGATCGCCTTTTGGGACAACCGGGCGGCGCAGCACAATCCGATCAATGACTATCACGGTTTTCGTCGGTTGATGCACCGGATTACCTTGGCGGGCGACAAGCCTAGATAGGCTGTAGAACGGGAGAATTTGCATGTCGGCAACTGCGGGATTTTCAGAACAATCAGCGGCGGGCGGCTGGCGCTATGACGGCATTGCCAAGGCGTTCCATTGGCTGGTCGTCGCCATGCTGGTTGTGCAGTACTCGGTGGCGTTGGTGCTCGGTCTCATCTTGCCCAAATCGGCCGAGGACGGGCTGGCCGCCTGGCACTTCGCCATGGGCTCGTCGATTTTGGTAGTCATGCTGGCGCGGCTCGCCTGGCGGCTCACCCACACGCCGCCGCCGCCGCCCGCGGACCTTTCGCCTGGCCTCCAGCTGCTGTCACGCGCGACGCACTGGGTATTCTACATAGTACTGATTGTGCTGCCGGTGCTGGGCTGGTTCGCTGCGTCTGCGCATGGCGCCACGGTGCGCCTCGCCGGCCTCATACCCTTGCCGCTGCTGGTGCCGAAGGACGACCCGTTCGGCAAGGCCATGCAGACCGTGCATCCCGTGATCGCGATCACGCTGCTGGCAGTCATCGCGCTGCACATCTCGGGCGCGTTGTATCACGCGTTCGTCAAGCGGGACGGCGTGCTGCAGCGCATGCTGCCGGGCCGGAACTTCGAGCGCGATGGAAAATCAGCATGACGCAGGACGAGCTGAAGGCCTGGGCGCTCCGGAGCGGCTGGCAGATGATCGGCGGTTATCCAAGCCTCACCAAGCCCTCCGCGCCGAAGGAGGCGATCGTGCGTATGGTGCTGAAGGCCACCGTGGTCCACGTCGAGGCGAAAAAGCCCGCGGGGAAATGGGAGAAGCTGAGCGGCGAGAGCTACGCCAAGGTGGTCGCGGACGAGGAG